>DATNBG010000621.1:0-7939 GCA_035572075.1 Roseiarcus sp.
CTGCCGAAAGACTCGCGACTCTGGGACCACCCGGCGGTGTATGTCAGCCCGCACAATGCGGCGATCTCGACGCCGGAAGCGGTCGCCGCCTTCGCCGCCCGCGCGATCGAGGCGTTCGAACGCGGCGAGCCGCTCGCCCATGCCGTCGACCGGCGCCGCGGCTATTGAGGCGACGGCGGGAAGCCGGCGCCGGGCGCAGGTTGGCGCGCACAAGCGTGAGGATGACGACGGAGCACCCGGACACCTGCCGCCCGGTCACGCTCAGGTCGCGAGCCCCTCAGGCGTCGATCCGCTTGATGAACCAGTTGAGGATTCGCGTCCAGATCTCGTCCTTGGCCACCAGGTCCTCGACTCCGTGCTCGAGGTTGGGGTTGTCGTTGACCTCGATGACGACGATCGCGCCGTTGGTTTCCTTGATGTCGACGCCGAAGAGACCGGGGCCGATCGCGCGCGCGGCCTTCAGCGCCGCGTCGGTGACCCGCGGCGGCGCGTCGCCGACGGCAAACGTCTTCGAGCCGCCCTCCCGCGCCCCATTCGGTCCGTGTTTGATGATCTGCCAGTGGCCGCGCGCCATCTGGTACTGGCAGACGAAGAGCGGCTCGCCGTCAAGCACGCCGACCCGCCAGTCGAACTTGGTCGGCATGAATTTCTGCGCCAGCAAGAGGTCGGTGTCCTCGAACAGCTTGTCGGACAGCGCCTTCAGCTCCTCAGCGGTCTCGACCTTATGCACGCCGCGCGAAAACGAGCCGTCGGGAATCTTGACCACCATCGGCCATCCGAGCAGGCGTTCGGCCTTGGGGAGGTCGTCATCGTCGGCCAGTATCACCGTCGGCGGAACGGGCACGCCGTGCGCCTCCAAAACTTCGTGCAGGTAAACCTTGTTCGTGCAGCGGATCATCGCCTGCGGATCGTCGATGACCGGCATGCCTTCGGTTCGCGCGCGCCGGGCGAAGCGATAGGTGAAATTGTCGATCGAGGTCGTCGCGCGGATGAACAGGCCGTCGAATTCGGCCAATTCCGCCAGCTGCTTGCGGGTGATCAGTTCGGCCGCAACCGAGTGCTTTTCGGCGATCCGCTGGAAATGCCGAAGCGTCTCGACGGAGGACGGCGGCAGCGTCTCCTGCGGATCGTGCAGGACAGCCAGCGAATAACGGGGGATCGGACGGCCGCGCGGATTCCGCCATTCGCGCTGGGTGTGGCGGTGAAGGCTCGAGCGGAAAAACTCCGCCTCTTCCGGTCCGAGCTTGGTCAGCGGACGGGCGCGGAGCCGGTCGATCTTCCAATACCTGCCCGGCGTGATGGTGACTTCAATCGCGGGACAGCGGTGCCAGTCGAACAGGAGTCGGCCGAAAGCCTCGAACCGCGGGTCCTGCACGTAGCCGAAGCAGAACAGAAGGTCGAAGGTCGTATCCTCGGTCGCCTGCGCTTTGGTCGCCGCCGCTGTCAGCGCCTCCTGCAGCTCCGGCAGCGACTGCTCGTAGAGTTTCAGCTCGCGCAGATCGAGCATGGTCTCGACGGTCGGGATCACCCGGTGCCCCCGCGCTTCAGCGAGCAGGGACGCGTAATAGCCCTTGGACTGGTAGTTGTACGAGCGCGACAGATTGACGATCTTCGGCCGCCCGAGAGCGGCGAACAGTTTCGGCCGGGCCAGATAGTCGTCGGTGGTGATGACCTTGTGCGGCGTCTCGGCGTTGGGAAAGTCGCGCGCCTGATCGACCAGAATGACCCACCCGGTCATGACGCGCGCCGCCCGGGTCGTGCGGAAGATCGCGACAGCATTGCCATGGCGACGACGGCTGGTCCTGAAGTTCGACGGCGAGACGGTCGACGATGACCGGCGCGACTCAGCTCCGCGCTTCTCCGATTCCCTAGCGCGGACGCGATGCGCGATGCAACAGTCCAACGGGGGCGGACGGGGGATTGTTCCCTGTTTCGCGCTCACGGACGGCGAGCAAAGACTTCTCGTAGCGCAATGCGGCCGCCCCGTCCGCATAATAGTCCGCGTGCTCGCCGACTTGGCGGAGGCCGCAGCTCTCGTAGAGCGCGATCGCCGACTTGTTATCGTAGCGCACTTCCAGGGTGAGCGCCACGCGGCGGTGATGGCGCGCGTAGGCCTCGCAGGCTTGAAGCAGCGCCCGGCCGACGCCGCGACGGGCGAATCGAGCGCCGACTGCGAGCGAATAGATGCGCAGCGCCTTCGCCCTTTTGCGCAGAGAGACCAGCGCGTAGCCCGCCAGTTCGTCATCAATGGTCGCCGCGATCACCGGCCGATGAGGCGCCCGCAGGAATTCGCGCAATGAGCGTCGCGACACCCGGTCGGTTTCGAACGACTCATTCTCGAGCCGTGCGATGGCCTCGAGATCGCGAGGGCGAGCCTCGCGAATGACCACGCCGCTTTGTCGCCAGTTGCTCATGGGTAAAGCGGCCGACCGCCGTTCGTTCATCGCTTTAGCCCTGCCCGGAGCGCCGAATCCACTCCTCCTCGTCGATCGTCTCGACCCCCAGCTCCCGCGCCGTGGCGAGCTTCGAGCCGGCGCCCGGCCCGGCGACGACGAGGTTCGTCTTGGCCGAGATCGAGCCCGAGACCTTGGCCCCGAGCCGCTCGGCGAGCGCCTTGGCCTCGTCGCGGGTCATCCGTTCGAGCGAGCCGGTGAACACGATGGTCTGGCCGGCGAGCGGATGCCCGGCCGCGATCGCCTCCATCGGCTCGACCGTCACTTCCTTGATGAGCGCGTCGAGCGCCGCCTCGTTGCGCGGCTCCGCGAAGAAGTCGGCGATCGCCTCGGCGACCACAGGACCTATTCCCGCGATCGCCGAAATCTCCTCGGCGGCGTTCCCGGCCCGCGCCGCCTCGCGCAGCGGCGCCCAGTCGCCGAAATGACGCGCCAGGCGCCGGGCGTTGGTCTCGCCGACATGGCGGATTCCGAGCGCGTAGAGAAAGCGGTTAAGCGGGATCGTGCGGCGCGCCTCGATGGCGCTGAACAGGTTTCGCGCCGATGTCTCGCCGAAGCCCTCCCATTCTCGCAAAGGCGGATGGCCCTGCCCGTCACGTTCACGAAGCGTGAAAATGTCGGCCGGCGTGCGGATCAGCCCCTTGCTGAAAAAGAGCTCGATCAGCTTTTCGCCCAGTCCCTCGATGTCGAAGGCGTTGCGCGACACGAAATGCTTGAGGCCCTCGACCGCCTGGGCCGGACAGATGAGCGTGCCGGTGCAGCGGCGCACCACGTCCTTTTCACCGGTCTTCTCGTCGATCTCGCGCAAGGCCGCCGAGCCGCAGACGGGACAGGTTTCGGGGAAAATATAGGGCGCCGAATCCTCCGGCCGCTTGTCAACCGCGACCGAAAGGATCTGCGGGATGACATCGCCCGCGCGCTGCACCGTGACCGTGTCGCCGACCCGCACGTCCTTGCGCGCGATCTCGTCTTCGTTGTGCAAAGTGGCGTTCGAGACCACGACGCCGCCGACGGTCACCGGCTTCAGCCTGGCGATGGGCGTCAGCGCTCCGGTCCGGCCGACGTTGATCTCGATCGCCTCGACGACCGTCGTCGCCTGCTCGGCCGGGAATTTGTGGGCGACCGCCCAGCGCGGCGAGCGCGACACGAATCCGAGCCGCTGCTGCAATACGAGATCATTGACCTTGTAGACGACGCCGTCGATGTCGTAACCGAGCGCCGCCCGCTTCTCCTCAATCGAGCGGTACTGCGCCAGCATCTCCGCGGTCGAGCGGCAGAGCCTCATCAGGGGATTGGTCGGCAGGCCGAAGCGGCGCATCGCCTCGACCGCCTCGAGCTGGGTGGAAGCGAAGCGGGCGCTCACTTCGCCCCAGGCATAGGCGAAGAACTGAAGCGGGCGCCCGGCGGTGATGCGCGGGTCGAGCTGGCGCAGCGAGCCCGCGGCGAAGTTGCGCGGATTCGCGTAGACCGGCTTGCCAGCGGCCGCCTGGCGCCGATTGAGTTCGGCGAAATCGGCGTGGCGCATGTAGACTTCGCCTCGCGCCTCGAAGACTTTCGGCGCGCCGGCGAGCCGCTGGGGGATGGCCTCCACCACGCGTACGTTGGCGGTCACATCCTCGCCTTCGTAGCCGTCGCCGCGCGTCGCCGCGTGGACGAGCGCGCCGTCCTCGTACCGCAAACTGCAGGAGAGCCCGTCGATCTTGGGCTCGGCGACGACTTCGAGCGGGGCGCTCTCGCTAAGCCCTAGAAAGCGGCGCACCCGGGCGCAGAACTCCTCGACCTCCTCCTCGTCGAAAATGTTGCCGAGCGACAGCATCGGCACGGCGTGGCGGACCTTGGCGAATTTCTCCGACGGCGCCGCGCCGACCTTGCGGGTCAGGGACTCACCGCCGGCGAGCTGCGGAAACGCCTCTTCCAGCGCGGCATAGCGCCGGCGCAGCTCGTCATACGCCGCATCCGAGATCGTAGGCTGATCCTCGCGGTAATAGCGCCGATCATGCTCGGCGATCTCGGCCTCTAGCCGCGCATGCTCTTGCCGCGCCTTGGCGAGAGTGAGCTTGGGCGATCCTTTTTCAGTCGTGCGCATGACGTAAAGGTAGCGCACGGCGACCGCTGGCGGAAGGCGACGCGGGCTTAACCCGCGGCTAACCCGTTTGCGCGATTGATTGTCTTGGCGAGACGCCGGTCGGGGCGGCCGTGCGTCATGAGACATCGATCCGCCTGCCCAAGCGCCAAGATCGAGATCGCCGATGCGCGCCCTATCCGCCATGTTTCTTGCCGCGTTCCTGCTCGCCGGATGCTGCGTCGGCGGCAACCCCCCATTGTGGAACGGCGGGCCGCCCCCGTTCAACGCCTTTCAGGCGGCCATGCGGCTCCAGGTCGGCATGCCGGCCGACATTGCGATCCTCCTCGCCGGCACGGCGCCGGTCTCGGCCGAAGCGAAGAGCTGCGGCGTCGCCGCTGGATACGAATGGCCATGCCAGGTGCTGACATTCGGCTGCTGCGAGGGTAACCAGCTCATCGTCTACATTGCGCCGACCCCCGACGGCCGGGGCGCCGTGAATAGCTGGTCGGTCGGCAAGAGCGGCGCCACGTGGGGTTGAGGCGCGACCTCATTCGGCGCCCGATATCTCCGCCTCCACCTTCGAGACAAAGTCGCCGATGTGCTTGAGATAGACCGGGACCAGCGGCTCGCCGAAGTCATGGCTCATGCCGGGGACGATGATGAGTTCGGCGCCGGGAATGCTCTCGGCCGTGTCCTTTGCGGCGGCGGCGGGGATGACCGGATCGTCGGCCCCGTGCAGGACGAGCGTGGGACAGCGCACCTTTCTCAGGAGCGCGTTGCGAGGCGGGGCGGCGATCAAGGCCCCCGACTGGCGCGCGAGGCCCGCCCCGTCGAAGGGCGCGCGATCGGTGCGGCGCTCGGCCTTCGCGCGCATCTCCGCTTCACTCACCGGAAAGCCCGGACTGGACAGCGCCCTTTGCACACGAACGCTGGCCTCGATGAGATCGTCGCGGCTTGTGCTCTTCGGCGGGGCGAACAGCACCGACAGCGTCTCGCGGTCGCCCGGCGGCAGGTCACGCCGTCCGGTGGTGGACATGATCGAGATGAGGCTCTTCGCGCGCTCGGCATGATTGATCGCGACCAGTTGCGCGATCATGCCGCCCATCGAGGCGCCGGCGACATGGGCGCGCTCAACGCCGAGCGCATCCATAAGTCGGACCGCGTCATCGGCCATGTCGTCGAGCGTGTAGGGAACGTCCGGCCGCTTCCCGGCCATGACGTCCGCCATCAGCGCGCGCGGGTCCGGCGCCGCCAAAGCGGCGAGATGAGTGGACTTGCCGATGTCGCGGTTGTCGAACCGCACCACCCGAAACCCCTTTTCGGCCAGTCCCTGGCAGAGCGCCTCGGGCCAGAAGATGAGCTGGGCGCCGAAGCCCATGATGAGCAGGACCAGCGGGTCGCCGTCGCGTCCGAAGCTTTCATATTCAATGTCGATTCCGTTTGCGCGGACTTGCGGCATGACGGCCTCCAGCGACCTGCGGTCAATCTAGCCGAGAACCCGCCCTCTTCAACCCGACCCGCGCTCCCTGACTCAGGCGCCCATCTCTCGAAGCGCCCGCGAGCCCTCGTCCACCGCCTCCCCCGGAGCGACCCATTTGAAGCCGGTGAGCTGGTGGCGCGCCCAGGTGAACTGCCGCTTGGCGTAGTGGCGGGTGTCGAGCTTCGAGCGCGCCGCGGCCTCCTCAAGCGTCAGCCGGCCTTCGAGGTGGGCGGCGAGATGGGGAACCCCATGTGCGCGCATCACCGGCAGCGCCGGATCGAGCCGCCGCTCCTTCAGCGCCGCGACTTCCTCGAGCGCGCCGTGGGCGAGCATGGCGTCGAAGCGGGCGTCGATACGCTGATTGAGCTCGGCTCGATCGGGCGCAAGGTAGAGCCCCGCCCATTGGCCCGGCCCAAGCGCCGGCGCTCTCCGCGCGCCGAGAAACGAGGCGAGCGGGCGCCCGGTCGCGGCCCAAACCTCGAGCGCGCGCAAGATTCGCTGCCGGTCGCTCATGTTGAGGCGGGCCGCCGTCTCGGGATCGCGCGCCTGAAGCTCGGCGTGGAGCTCCGCCGTGGCGCGGTCCTCCGCCTTGCGCCGAATCTCAGCGCGCACCGCTTCCGGCACAGGGGGCAGGTCCGACAGGCCCTCGGTCAGCGCGCGAAAATAAAGACCCGTGCCGCCGACGAAAATGATCGGCTGTTCGCCGGTCTCGGCGAGAACCTGGCGCGCCGTCCGCGCCCATTGTCCGGCCGAGAAATTGACCGCGCCGTCGATTGCGCCGAACAGCCAATGGGGCGCAAGCCGCTCCTCATCCGGCGCCGGACGCGCGGTCAGGATCCTCAGGTCCCTGTAGACCTGCATCGAGTCGGCGTTGACGATGGCCGCGCCGAACCTTTGCGCAAGCGCGAGCGCCGCAGCCGACTTGCCGCTCGCCGTCGGGCCCGCGATGAGGAGCGCCCGCCTCACTGGGTTAGCCCCATGTCCGGGAGCGTCATGTCGTCCGTCCTCGTCGCTGCGCCGGCCGCCGAGCCATCGAATGAGTCAGGCAATCGTTAACCATGATCGATTCTGCGCGCCGCCCCCGAACCCCCGCGTCCGCCTAGATCGCCCCTCAAGAGACAGCGATCCGGCTCAACCCCTAAACCGCGAAGCCTGAAGCTGCGCCGCAAAATGGCGACCCGGAACGAAAAATTCCTCCGCGCCGCGCTCGGCGGCGCGCGGGGCTGGCGCCTCAGCGAAGAGACCAAGGTTCCGCCTCCCCGGCACCCGCGAGAGCGTCCTCAAGCGTCCGTAGGGCCGGGGCGGAAAAGGGAGCGCCGGGTTCGCCTCGGCCGTGGCGCGCCCGCGCCGTGCCGCTACCGGCATGCGGTCTGCGCCCGCGACCAGCGCGGCGCGTGGCTCATCACCTGGCAGGGCGGAGAGGCGAAGGGAACATGGCTGCAACTAGGTAGCAGCAATGCATCAACAACTTGTGCAATCAGATCGAAGCTCTTGGCGTAGAGGAACAGATACTATTGGCGGATTTAGCAGAAGCACGCAAATGTGTTGACCTTCCAAGTAGCTCCTACCGGCCCCCGTCTTGGGGTGGGCCTTGCCGCCGCCTAATTGTGCACCCTACAGTAGGCTCGCTTCGCCGCGGATGGCGCTCCGCGCCGACTCGGAAATGGCGCCGCAAGCAATTGAAAAGCCTCGTTTCGGACTCGAAACTGGTTGGGCCCTGGACGCCCAGAACCCCAAGATCTTGGGCCCTCGCCCTCACCCGGCGCTTCGCGCCGCCCTCTCCCAATGGGAGAGGGGTTTACCGCCGCCGCTTCATCCGCCCGCCGCCCTTGGGGCGGGCTTCGCCGCCGCCCCAGTTGTGCGGGCCCATGTCGGCGTCGGTGGGTTTGCGCGGCCGGGTCGAGGGCAGGTTGGCTGAGCGGCCGAACAGGCGCGGGCCGG
>DATNBG010000622.1:0-2656 GCA_035572075.1 Roseiarcus sp.
CTGCTCTCGCTCGCGCTCTCGCTGATCTCGCCCTATTTCTTCACCCTCAACAACATCCTCAACCTGATGGACCAGTCGGTGATCACGGGGATCGTGGCGATCGGCCAGACTTTCGTCATCCTGATCGGCGGCATTGACCTCTCCGTGGGCTCTCTGGTCGGCGCCACGGGCATCATCTTCGGGCTTGCGCTCGCCGCTCTGCCGCTGCCGCTCGCCATTCCCGCGGCCATTCTCGCCGGCGGCCTCGCCGGCTTCGTCAACGGCTTCATCATCACCAAGGGGCGGGTCGCCGCTTTCATCGTGACTTTGGGCATGATGTCGGTCGGCCGCAGCATGGCCTACGTGCTCAGCGGCGCGAACTCGATTACCCAACTGCCGGAGTCCTTGGCCAATCTCGCGAGCGACAGCCTGCTCGGCGTGCCGATCAACTTTCTGGTCCTGCTCATCCTCTATGCCGTCGCGTGGTACTATCTCACGTTCACCAAGGGCGGGCGCACGATCTACGCGATCGGGTCCAATGCGGAAGCGGCGCGCGCCGCGGGGTTGCGCGTGGATTTCTACAGCATCCTCGTTTACGTCATCTCGGGCGCTCTCAGCGCCGTCGCCGCCGTTTTCCTCGCCGCCCGCATTCTCTCGATCGACCCGATCGCGGGGAACGGGCTCGAGCTCGACACGATCGCCGGCGTGGTGATTGGCGGGGCGAGCCTGTTCGGCGGACGGGGCACGATCATCGGCACCTTCATCGGCGTTTTGATCATGGTCCTCATCCGCAACGGCCTCAATCTCCTCAACGTCAATCCCTATTGGCAAGGGACCGCGATCGGGTCGATCATCGTCGCCGCCGTGCTGCTCGAGCGCTTCTTAAGCGCGCGCGAGGGGATGCGGCGCACCGAAGACGACGACGGTTGAGCCGGCCGCAAGAAGGGAATCGCCGCCGCCCGCGCCGCCCGGGCGGACGACGGCGGGAGCTGACTACGGGTCAGTGGGATGGGCGGCGGAGCACTGGGAGGAAGCGACATGAGAAGCAAAGCGTTGGGCGCGGTCATCGCGGCCCTCATCGCCGTCGGGCTGGCCGGTCCGGTTCAGGCGCAGGAAAAGGAGCGCCACTTCGCCTATCTGACGCCGGGGCTGGACCTGCCCTTCTGGCGCTATCTCGCCGCCGGCATCGCGGACGAGGCGAAAAAGCACAATTCGACCGTCACCGACTATGACTCGCATAACGATGCCGCGACCCAGCTCAAGAACGCTCAGGACGCAATCGCCCGCAAGGTCGACGGCATCCTGATCTCGCCGACCGATTCGTCGACGGCGCCGAGCGTGCTGAGCCTGGCGGAGAAGGCGAACATTCCCGTAGTGATCGCCGATATCGGCACCGTTTCGGGCAACTATGTTTCGTTTATCATCTCCGACAACGAGAAGGGCGCGTACGACACCGGGGTGGCGCTGGCCGCCGCGCTGAAGGAGCATCATTGGGACCAGGGGCCGGTCGGGCTGGTGACGATCTCGCTCGCGCGCAACAACGGCAAGGCCCGCACCAAGGGCTTTCGCGACGCGATGAAAGACCACGGCGGGATCAAGGAAGTCGCGCTCGACCAGATGCAGCGCTACACGGCCGACGAAACATTCAAATACGTGCAGGACATGCTGACCGCGCATCCCGACCTGCACGCGATCTTCGTCCAGACCGACACCCCGACGCTGGGCGCGGTGCGGGCGATCCAGGCGGCGCACAGACAGGATACGGTGCTTCTCGCGGCGTTCGACGGCGTGCCCGAGTTCATCGACCTCATCCGCAAGGGCAAGATCGTCGCCTCCGGCATGCAGCAGCCGTACCTCATGGGCGTGCGCTCGGCGCAAGCGATGTTCGATCACCTCGACGGCAAGACGCCGCCGAAGCAGGTCCTGGTGCCGATCATCGTCGTGTCGCAGAAGAACCTGGACGAGGTCCTGCCGACCATCACCCAGACCGTGTTTGCGAATCAACTGAAGAAATAGCGGCGCGCGCGGCTCCGGCCCCAAGCCGGAGCCGCCGAGCTCTATGCCGCGGACGCCCGGGTTCTCGCGGTGAACTTGTCGGCCGGAATCTCGACATCGATTTCGAGCATCGAGACGGAGTCGGCGCGCTCCATCTTCACCGAAAGCTTATCGGGATCGAATTCGATGTGACGCGCGATGGTGGCCAGAAGCTCGTCGCGCAGGATGGCGACGAGGTCGCGCTCGCCGAGCGAGGCGCGCTCATGGGCGAGCAGGATTTGCAGCCGCTCGCGCGCAACCGGGGCGGTCGCGCGGGGCTTGAGGAATCGCAACAGGTTCATGCTGCCCTCCGGCCGAACAGGCGGGTGAAGAAGGTTTTCTTCTCGTCCGGGATCGTCACCGGGGCCGCCGACTCGCCGCCGAGGCGCCGCGCCGCCTCGAGATAGGCTAGCCCGGCGCGGGTGGCCGCGGCGTTGATGGTCACCGGCGCTCCGGTGTTGGAGGCGCGCAGGATCTCCTTGCTCTCGGGGATGACGCCGAGCAGCGGGATCGACAGAATCTCAAGCACATCGTCGATCGAGAGCATCTCGCCCGAACTCGAGCGGGCGGCGTCGAACCGGGTGAGCAGGAGCTGCTTGTCCATCGTCTCGCCGCGCTCGGCGCGCAGGGTCTTCGAATCGAG
>DATNBG010000623.1:0-2802 GCA_035572075.1 Roseiarcus sp.
CCGATCCGGCCATCCGCACCTTCATTCACCCCGAAGTCTGCGAAGGCTGCGGCGATTGCGGGCGGGTCTCGAACTGCATGGCGATCGAGCCCATGGAGACCGAATTCGGGCGCAAGCGGCGCATCAACCAGTCGAGCTGCAACAAGGATTTCTCCTGCGTCGAGGGCTTCTGCCCGAGCTTCGTCACCGTTCATGGCGGACGGCTGCGCAAGCCCGAGGCGACGGCGCCCTTGAGCGGCTATCTGCCGCCGGTCCCGGAGCCGGTCCTGCCCCAGATCGGCGAGCGCTTCAGCGTGCTGGTGGCGGGCATCGGCGGCTCGGGCGTCGTGACTGTCAGCCAGACGATCGCCATCGCCGCCTATCTCGACGGGCTCTTCAGCTCCAATCTCGACCTGACCGGCTTGAGTCAGAAATACGGCGCGGTGACCGCGCATGTGCGCATCGCGCGCGAGCCCCAAGCGCTGCACGCGACCCGGATCGCGGCGGGCGAAGCGGACTCGCTGATCGGCTGCGACCTCATCGTGGCGGCCGGCGATGAAGCGGTCTCCAAGCTCAGCCATGGCAAGACGGGCGCGGTCATCTCCGCCGACCTCACGCCCACCGCCGATTTCGCCCGCAATCCCGACTGGCGCGTCGACGCCGACCTCCTGATCGAGCGGCTGAAGACCGCCCTCGGCGACAAGGCGCTCATTCTTGACGCGCAGCGGCTGGCCACGGCGCTGATGGGCGACCCGATCGCGGCCAACATGTTCATGCTCGGCGCGGCCTGGCAGAAGGGCCTGATCCCGGTCCGGCGGGCGGCGATCGAACGCGCGATCGAGCTCAATGGGATCGCGATCGACATGAACAAGCAGGCGTTCGAATGGGGGCGGCGCGCGGCGCACGATCCGATGAGCGTCGAGACGCTGGTCGGCTTCGACGAGACGGCTGACGAGCCGCCGACACTCGATGCGCTTATCGAGCGGCGCATCGGGCGCCTCACGGCCTATCGCGATACCGCCTACGCTGCGCGCTACCGCGAGCTCGTCGAGCGCGTGCGCGCCGCGGAACGAAGCGCTGGGTGCGGCGAGGCGCTGACCGCTGCTGTCGCGCGCGCCTATCACAAGCTGCTCGCCGCCAAGGACGAGTGGGAAGTCGCGCGCCTGTTCGCCGCGCCCGAGTTTCATGAGGCGCTGGCACGCGAGTTCGAAGGCCCCTACCGGCTCCATTTTCATCTCGGCGCCTGGCCGTTCGCGCGCCTCGATCCGGCCAGCGGGCGGATGAAGAAGGGCGAGGCGGGCCCCTGGGTCATGACCGCGTTCCGGATCATGGCGCGGCTCAGGTTCCTGCGCGGCACCTGGTTCGACCCGTTCCGCTCGAGCGCGGAGCGCAAGCTCGAGCAGCGCCTGCTCGCCGAATTTGAGGCCGACATCGCCGATCTCGCGCAGCGCCTGACCCCCGCCTCTCATCCGGTCGCCCTTCGCGTCGTCGGCGCCTATGAGGGAATCCGCGGATACGGACACGTGAAGGAGGCGAGCGCCGCCGAGGCGGCGAAGGCGCGCGCCGAGGCGCTCGGCGAGCTCAAGGCCGGCAAAACGGCGGTGGAGGAGGCGGCCTGAGGCCATGATGCAGGGCAAGACGATCGTCGTCACCGGCGGGGCTGGCGCGCTGGGGAGCGTCGTCGCCGAGACGGCGGCGAAGCGGGGCGCGGCGGTCGCGCTCATCGACCACGCGCGGACCGCGCCCGAAGGCCTGGCCGAGCGGCTCGGCCCGGGCGCGCTCATCGTGGGCGGGGTCGATCTGACCTCGGCTCCTGCGGCGGAGGCGGCGATGGCCTCGGTTGCGGCGAAATTCGGCCGGATCGACGCGCTCATCAACATCGCCGGCGGCTTTCACTGGCAGACGGTCGCGGATGGCGCGATCGACGGCTGGGAGCGCATGTATGCGATCAACCTGAAGACCGCCCTCAACGCCAGCAAGGCCGCCCTGCCCTATCTCATCGAGAGCGGCGCGGGCCGCATCGTCAATGTCGGCGCGCAGTCCGCCCTTCACGCCGCCTCCGGATTCGGTCCCTACGCGGCCAGCAAGTCCGCGGTGCACCGGCTGACGGAGAGCCTCGCCGACGAGCTCAAGCTCAAGGGCGTGACGTCAATGCGGTGCTGCCCTCGACCATCGACACGGCCGCGAACCGGCGCGACATGCCGGATGCGGACTTTTCCCGCTGGGTTCAGCCCGCCGACCTCGCCGCGGTCATCCTGTTCCTCGCTTCGGACGAGGCGAAGGCGGTCACCGGCGCGCTGATCCCGGTCCTGGGGCGGGTGTAGGGCGGGCCGGCGGGGCGGGCTTCCGATACAACCGATGCAACCGGACGGCAGCCAGCGAAACCAAGCAAATCCAAGTTAAACCAAGCAAAAAGGCTTGGATTTGCTTGGTTTAATTTGGTTTAGCTTGGCCGAATCGGGACTTTTCAAAGGGTTACGGCCGAAAAAATATAAATTTTTTTCCGCCCGCCTCTTCTCCCGCCCAGGTTGTATTCACGGGACACGCCGCCATTCGGTTTGCCCTTCTCCCACCCGCGCCCGGCGAGCGCGCTTGATTTCCGACAATCTGAATTGATGCCATACTATTCCGAATATGTCAAGACAATTTCGCTTAGGCAGAAATGGCGAGGTCGGGGCCTACGAAGTTCGGCGGAGCGTCCGCTTCGTGCTAAGGCTTGCCTGGGCGGCCTGACGGGCGGCGGCGTCCGATCGGGCCGGCTCCACGAACCACCAGGATCACGGGAAAGATCGTCAGGACGCTTCGCGCGATGGCTTGGCGATC
>DATNBG010000624.1:0-3712 GCA_035572075.1 Roseiarcus sp.
AAGCTCGCCAAGGGCATGCAGGTGCTGGTTCGCGAAGGTTCGGTGTGCAAGGACCTGCACGCGCTTGGCCCCATCATCACCGAGCGCAACTCGCCGTTCATCGCCTTCTGCACCGACGACCGCAATCCGCTCGACATCGCGGAGGAGGGCCATCTCGATTTCGTCATCCGCACCGCGATTGCGCTCGGCGCGCCGCCGCTTGCCGCCTACCGCGCCGCGAGCGTTTCGGCGGCGCGCATCTTCGGGCTCAGGGACCGCGGCCTCGTCGCCCCCGGCTGGCGCGCCGATCTCGTGGTCATCGACGACCTCGACCATTGCGCCGTCTCGATGACGCTCGCCGGCGGGCGCGTGGCGGACGAATCCCTGTTCGCCGCGCGCGGCTTGCTCGCTCCGGTCGGCCTTGAGAGCGTCAAGGCGCGGCGGGTCGAGCCTTCCGATTTCGTCGCGAAAGGGCAGGGGCCCTCGACCCAGGTGATCGGCGTCGTTCCGGGCAAGGTCATCACCGAGCGCGTCCCCGTGACCCTGCCGTTCAGGAACGGCGAGCGCGGAATCGATCTCGGTCAGGATGTGATCAAGGTCTCCATCGTCGCCCGCCACGGAATCAACGACAACCAGGCGACCGCCTTCGTCAAGGGCTTCGGCATGAAACGCGGCGCGATCGCTTCCTCCGTTGGCCATGACAGCCACAACCTCTGCGTCGTCGGCGCGGACGAGGCCGACATGGCGGCGGCGGTCAACCGCCTGCGCGAGATCGAGGGCGGGTTCGCCGTGGCGCGCGACGGCAAGATCGTCGCCGAACTTCCGCTGCCGGTCGCGGGCCTCATGAGCGTCAAGAGCTTCGAAGAGGTGCGCGAGGCGCTGATCCCGCTGCGGGCGGCGGCCAAGGGCCTGGGCGTGACGCTCGCCGAGCCGTTCCTGCAAGTCGCCTTCCTGCCCCTGCCGGTGATCCCGCATCTCAAGATCACCGACATGGGGCTGGTCGACGTGGACAAGTTCGAGTTCGTGCGGGATTAGCCGCTCATGCGCATATTCGATCCGCCCCATCCCGGCGAAATCCTGCGGGAAGACTGCCTCAAGCCGCTCAGCCTGACCGTGACGGCGGCGGCGAAGGGGCTCGGCGTTTCGCGCGGGTCGCTCTCGGAGCTTTTGAATGGACACAACGGCGTTTCCGCCGACATGGCGATCCGCCTTGAGAAGGCTGGGCTTGGCTCCGCGGAGTCCTGGCTGCGCAATCAATTGTCCTACGATCTCTGGCATGCGCGCCGGCGCGCCAGAGGAATCAAGATCAAGCCTTTTCCCGCGGTTGAGGCCGAATAGGATCGAGGATCGCGCCGTTCAATTCACTGTCACGGCTTCAAGGCAGGAAGTCGTCGCTGATGATTTCGTCGATGGTCCACGGGCAGGCGTCGGGCAAGCGCAAAAGGCCGGTTTCGGCGAGAGCTCTCCGGCGCGCGACCAAATAGGCTTCCGGCAGATATTGACCGGGATAGGACCACAGCGACGGATTCTTCTTGATCACCCTGGCAATGCGATGCCGGGCTTCGAAAATCGAGCCGCGCCAACTCCCGCATTGCCATTCGGGCTGATATTTCCATTTGAGCAAGTGAAGAATCAGGTTTTCCAGTCGCGATTCGATCTGGTCCTGGTTGCTGGTTCCCAAGGACTCAATCTCCTCGGCCAGATTGTCCCAGTCGAGCTCGTTGGCCGCGCGTCTTCGCAGCGCGTCGGCCTGCTCCCTCGTCCACTCGTAGAGGTCGGATTCGTAGCCCATGGCTTCAATCTAGCTTGAACGCTGAAAAGCTTCCAGTCAGGCTCGCCGGCGTCGCCTCCGGCCGCAATGTGACGAGGCGCCCTCTGCAGACGTGCGTCTGCGCGCTGCCGTGATCCCGCACCCCTCGCGGCCGTCTGCGATTGACGGGCGCGGCGAGCCGCGCCCGCCTTCTCGGACTGGAGCCGCGTCAGGCGTGAGGCGGCTTGGCGCCGCGCAGATGCGCGGTGGCCTTCGCGGGCTTCGTCGCGGCGGTCCGGGCGTGAGCGGTCGTGCGCGCCGCGGCATGCGGTGCGTGGCCGCCCTCGATCACCCTGCCTGAGCTGGCCATCGACAAGCCGTGCGGCGCTGCGGGGCCGTGCGGCGCCGGGGCGCTGGCGCCGTTCGCGCAGCCGAGCGTTCCGCTTCCGCCGCTGGCGCCGCCGCCAGACGAAGGCCTGCTGGTCGCGGTATGGACGCCGGCGCCCGTCCCCGAGTGGACGCCCGCGGGACGGCTCGCCCCGCATGCCGCAAGCGCCGCCTCAGGGATGGCGAGCGCCAATGCGGCGATGAGCGGAACGCCGGCAAACAACGCCAGCCGGCCGACGCTGCGCACGCCCGATACGGGGCCGCCGCGCTCGAGTCTCACTTTCATGATCGCCTCCTGCAATCGCTCCAATGCGCGCTTTAGAAGCATTGAGCCAAAAGGCTAGGCTTGGCCAACGCGCCGGTCAATCCGGGCAGAACTCACGAGTTCGCGAGTCCGGCGCTGCGCGCAACGAAACATCAGCCATCGCTCCGGCCCGCGGTCGCAAAGACCACCGCCAGCGCGATCCATGCCAGGAGCATCGTCGTGCCGCCGATCGGGGCGGCGAAGCGGAAGATCCGCACTCCGGCGAAGACATGGATCGCGAGCTCGGCTGAGAACAGGATCGCGCCCGCCTCCATCACGAAGCCGACAATGATGAGCGCGCGCGCCGAGGCGGTTGCGACCCTGGCGTGCGCGGCGATGGCGAGCGCCGCGCAGGCGTGCAGAAGAAGAAACCGGGAGCTTCTCAGCACGAGTTCGCCGCCGTTCTCATGGACGCCCGCGGCGGCGAGCGCCACGCCGGCCGCGCCCATCAAGGCCGCGACGCTCGCGAGAACGAGAGGCGAACGTTTCATCCCTGGCTCCGCTGGTCTAAACGCACTGGATGGCTCGATCGGCATGAGCCAAAGCAGGCCATTGGGCGCGCGCTTGTCAAGGAGAGTTGCAATGCCGGACTTCAGGGTGCGCGCGATCGAGCGCTCGGACCGCGCGCAATGGGAGCCCCTCTGGCGCGCCTATCTCGATTTCTATCGGGCGCAATGGAGCGATGAGGTCGCCGAGGCGACCTTCGCCCGCATCTTCGATCCGCTCGAGCCGGTCCATGCGCTGGTCGCCGAGCGCGGCGGCGAGCTCGTCGGCTTCACGCACTATCTCTTTCAGCGCAGCACGTGGCTTATCAATTCGCAAATCTATCTTCAGGACCTCTATGTCGGCGAGGCGGCGAGGGGCGGGGGCGTCGGCCGGGCGCTGATCGCGGCCGTCGTCGAGGCGGCGAAGGAAACGGGCGCGGCGCGCGTGTTCTGGATGACCCACGAGACCAACGCCGTCGCGCGCTCCCTCTACGACAAGGTCGCCGAACGTTCGGGCTTCATTCAGTATCGCATTCAGCCGCTCGACTGAGGGGCGCGCCCAGGGCGGCGCCCTTGACTTGCCGCCGGGGTTTTGAAAGACGGCGGGTCGAGAGGAATCAGGGGCTCAATGGTTTCGCGACGTCTCACCAGGCGATCTCTCGCCATCGCAAAGACCAACGTGCAAAGCGGCGCCGACGCCGCGCTGACCATCGCCGCCCGGACCCACAATCTGCTTAGCCCCGGGGGCCGGCGATCGGACAAAGAGCGCGAGGCGCGGCTCATGGTGCAGGAGAAAGTGGACGCGGC
>DATNBG010000625.1:0-2458 GCA_035572075.1 Roseiarcus sp.
AAAACGTCCCGTTCCAGGGACGCTTGCCGCCCCCGCTCGCGCAATGCGAGGCGGTCCCGCCTGCCCAGTACCGGACTCGAACGCACCCGCTCAGCGTCCTTTCGACCGACGCGGGCGAGCGCATCCACTATCTCGACCACATCGTGCAAGCGCCGCCGCTGACGCTCGAGCATCTCACCGATCAATACTGGTTCCCGGCGTTCGGCATCCTCGTTTCGCCGCAAGGCCGGATCTGGCGCCACTCGTTCCTCGCGCCGTTCCGGGAAGGCTATCTCGCGTCGATCAAGGCGATCGTCGAAACCCCTCTGCCCGACGGGACCCGCGAGCTTCGGCTGCACCCCGAACGGCTCATGCGCGCGCCTCGCATCGAGGGCGAGCATCTCCTGATCGCCGGTTCGGACAAGCACAATTACGGCCACTACCTGCACGACATCGTCCCGATGATCGATCTCGGCGCGAGAATGCGGACGCCCATGCTGACCTGGAGCTTGAGGCCATGGCAGCGGGCCCTGATCGCCCGGCTCGACGTCCCTCATGGCCTCATCCGCGAGATCAGGCCGAGGCCAGTCTTGCTCAGGCACGCGATCGCCTCCAACCGGTTTGCCGGCCTCGCCACCCAGAACGCGCATCCTCAGAGCCGCGAAGCCTTCGCGCGCATCCTCGCCAATGTGCGAAGGCGCGCGGCCCCGATGAGCACGGCTCCGCGCGTCCTCATCTGCCGGGGGCCTTCGAACAGCCGGAACGTCACCAATCGGGCGGCGATGATCGAAGCGCTCAAGCCCCTCGGTTTCGTGGCGATCCAGCCCGACAAGCTCACGTTCGACCAGCAGGCGCTTCTGTTCGCCCAGGCCAGGATCATCGTGGCCGAGTTCGGAGCGGCGCTGTCGAACGCCTATTTCTGCGCGCCGGAGACCAAAATCGTCGAGATCATCGCCGAGGGCCAGCACGACCCCTGGTCGGCGCATTTCTGCGCGATGCTCGGGCTCGAGCACGTGGTCCTGTTCCAGCGCCAGCCCGATGAGGCCGTGGCCGGCGCCGGCCGGCACGCGAAGGATTCGCCCTTTTCCTACGCCGTCGACGTCCCGAAGCTCACTGAGACGGTCAAACGGCTGCTTGCGGAGTAGCGTCGGCTGGGGAACGAACCGCGGCGCCCGCGTGTTAGTCCGCAGCGCATGCGGAGAGAAGGCGGCTCGCGATGGAGGTCAAGTATCGCTCGTTCAACCCTGGCCTTAATCCGCGGCGCACACGGCTCGAAGTCCCCGGCTGGGGTGGCGAGCGAGAGCCGCGGAAAGACGGGTCGATGGAGCAAGCCTGGCACTGCGTCCCGTTCGCGGAAGGCGCGCGTTACGGAATCGAGCTCATCTACCCCCATGAAAGTGAGTTCTGGGTGACCCGAAGCTCGGGCAAGCTCGCGCTTGAGGGCGATTTCGGACCGCCGCCGGAAGGGCATGGCGGCCAATGGCCGCCGTTCCGTCCCTTCGGCGATCTCTATTACACCTATCAGCTGTCGCTCGACCTCAAGGTCGATGAAGGCTTCGCCTTGCGGACGGAGCCGCATCCGCGTTTCTACACCGACCCGACCGATACGACCCCGATCGCCGTCCCCGCGCTCATCCGCCGATGGTGGCCGATGATCTTTTTCCTCGTGTTCAAATCGCCGCCCGAGGGCAAGACCCATATTTTCCGCCCCGGCGAGCCGTTCGCGCAAATCCTGGTCGTGCCCGAGGAGGCCGAATTCGACCTTATCGCCATGTCGAGCGAAGAGGCGGCCGAGCGCGAGCTCCAGTCGCGGCGCATTTATCAGAGTCGCGCCACGCTCTCCGCAGAGACGGAATGGACCTCGGCGACCAATACGGTCTTCGACGGCACCTACCGCCATATTCTCGGCGCCGCGAGCGGAAGGGCCAAGCGGGGGCGCTGACCGGGCCGTCCCGCGGGCGCCAGCCGCTCCGCCCCGGAGCTGGGCCCGCGTGGCGGCCGGCTTTCGTCAAGACGGGGCGAAATCAATATATTCAGAGATAACGGTAAGCTATTGTCATCGCCCTATCTTTTTACTAATCAGCGAACAATGGCTTGACAAATTTGAAATGTATTGAGAGGATATTCTGTTACTTAGAATGTCACTCTGACCGGCCATGCGAAACCGCTGATTTCGCTTGGTCGAAAGAGGTCCTTTTGCTTTCGCCGTTTCGGCCTCAAGGGCAGCGTTCGAGGCGCTTGGCGAAAGCGGACTTTTGGGGCGGGAGCGGCTAAGAAAAAAGTTGCGTAAGGGAGCAAGTAAGCTCCTGAAATCATTGGCGCGCGTAACTTTGTGCGCGGGTCCGAGAACCGGCGCGGCCGGCGATTCGTCGGTCCCGTCCCCGGACCTCAAAGCCGGGGGCAGGCGACAAGGGCCGCCACTCACCCCGATGCGAGACGGTCTGGCGGCCGAAGAGTTCCCAGGCCTCAGTAGGAATAG
>DATNBG010000626.1:0-4040 GCA_035572075.1 Roseiarcus sp.
CTCGGAATCCTTCTCGTCGAAGAATTCGCCGCTCGTGACCGCGTCGGCGCCGCCGGTCTCGATCAGCGGCTCGCCCGAGAGGAAGAATTCGGTCACCACTCCGAGCACCGCGGGCCTCAAGTGCTGCCACTCGCCTTCGCCCTTGGTCACCGAGATGAAGTCGTTGGCGAAAAAGACGCCGGTCACCCCCGGCAGCTCCATGAGCGCCCTGGCGAGCGGCGAGCGCCCGGCTTCAGTGAGGTCGCGCGCTTCGAACGTGCCCTCGTCCATCACCGTCCGCCCGGGGAGGAACTTGAGGGTCGCGGGATTGGGGGTCGCTTCGGTCTGAATGAACATGGAAGGCTCCTCGTCGCCTAGATAGGCTCGCTGGCGCGGCGAGGCAAGGCGCGAACCCTTGCGTAACGGCGCTACGACTCGCCTGCATCCATCACTGGGGAAGGAATTCCTCGGACAACACACCCTCGATCGCCCAAGGGCAAGCCTCGGCGCCCGCCTCCATCCAGGCTTAGCCCGGCTTCGATGCGAAATTCCGGCTCACGCGCAAAATTGGGCTATAAGCTGGCCAGCCATGATCAGCGTCTTCGAATTGTTCAAGATCGGCATCGGCCCGTCGTCGTCGCACACGGTCGGGCCCATGAAAGCCGCGGCCGCCTTCGCGAATGGGCTTCTCGCGTCGGGCGAGATCGGCAAGGTCGCCACGGTCGAGATCGCGCTTATGGGCTCGCTTGCCTTCACCGGAAAGGGCCATGGCTCCGACAAGGCGGTGATCCTCGGCCTCACCGGCGAAGAGCCGGAGAGCGTCGATCCCGACGCCGCCGACAAGCTCGTGGCGCATGTTCGCGAGACGAAGCGGCTCGGCCTCGCCGGGCGGCGCGCCATCGCCTTCGACGCCGAGAGCGCCATCCGCTTCGACACGCTGACGCCCGCGCCGCGCCATCCCAACACCATGCGGCTCATCGCCCGCGACGCGGAGGGCGCGGCGCTCGCCGACGAGACCTGGCTCTCGGTCGGCGGCGGCTTCATCATCCGCGACGGCGTCAGCGGCGAAACGCCCGCGGCCGAGACGCCTTTGCCCTACCCCTTCCGCTCGGGGGCCGAGCTTCTGGCGCGCGGGCGGGAAGCGGGGCTTTCGATCGCAGGGCTCATGCGGGCGAATGAGGCGGCGCTCCGACCCCAAGGCGAGGCCGAAGCCCATGTCGGGCGGGTCCTTGACGTGATGTTCGCCTGCCTCGACCGGGGCTTGACCCAATCCGGCCCCCTGCCCGGCGGCTTGAAGGTCATGCGCCGCGCCAAGGCCATCCACGACCGCCTCATGGAGCACGCCCAGCGCAATCTTCATCCCGCCCACGAGATCATGGATTTCGTCAGCGTCTACGCCATGGCGGTCAACGAGGAGAACGCAGCGGGCGGACGGGTCGTCACCGCCCCGACCAATGGCGCGGCGGGGGTCGTTCCCGCGGTGCTGCGCTATTACCGCGACCATTGCGAGGGCGCGAGCCGCGTGGGCCTGGCGGATTTCCTGTTCACCGCGACCGCGATCGGGGCCCTCTTCAAGCTCAACGCCTCGATTTCCGGGGCCGAGGTCGGCTGCCAGGGGGAAGTCGGTGTCGCTTCGTCGATGGCGGCCGCGGGTCTCGCCGCCGCGCTCGGCGGCTCGAACGAGCAGATCGAGAACGCGGCCGAGATCGCGATGGAGCATCACCTCGGCATGACCTGCGACCCCGTTGGCGGGCTCGTCCAGATTCCCTGCATCGAGCGCAACGCCTTCGGCGCCGTGAAGAGCATTGCCGCGGCCTCGCTTGCGCTCCACGGCGACGGGCGCCACCGCATCTCGCTCGACAGCGTCATCAAGACGATGCGCCAGACGGGCGCCGACATGCAGTCAAAATACAAGGAGACGAGCCTCGGCGGCCTCGCAGTGAACTTTGTGGAGTGTTGAAGGCAGGTCGGAGGATCGCCGGCCTTTTCCATGGCAAGCGACCGCCGCGATCGGCTTTTGGGTGTGCTCACCCCTCATTCTGGGGCGCCCCGCACAGCTGGGCCTCGAAGAATGCTCCAGTTCCCGCCGCCGGTCCTGTACGTGTGGCGGCCGGACGAGCGGGCCGGTCCGGCCGGAGCATGACGGCGATTTGCGCTCATCGCCCGGCTTCGTAAGAAAAGATCAAGCGCCCCCACTAGGGACTTCTACCTATTTACTTGTCACTTTACGTATGCAAGATTTTGTAGCCCGCCGCCTCTTTAGAGGCGTAGCTTAATCGTTCTTATATTCATCATGGAGTGGACAATGGCATCCCAACATCACTTTACCGCGCCGGAGGCGCTCAAGGGCGTCGAGGAACGGGCCAAGGCTTTGACCCTCGCCCTTTCGACCGGAGTCGCGACGAAGTACTGGCTCGAATTGCTGGCCTACCCGCCAGGGAGCGCGAGAAGCTTGTGGCTCTACGTCGGCGGCGACTGGCGACGCCTCGACAATCCGAACCAGGGCATGCAGCTCTCTGTCCAGGACGCTTTCGCCAACGCGTCGAACCGCCTGGAGGTGGCGGTTTGGTACACCGGCGATGTCATCGTCGGCCTCGTCGTGCGCACCAAGTAGCCCAGAGCCGCCCTGACACGCTTCCCGAGGGATGTCGCTTGACGCGGCGCCCTCGGCGAGGTCGACGGGCTCAGGCGGGAACGGGACTCAGGCGGGCGGGGTTATTTCCGAGGCGATTCGCTCGCCGAACTTAGCCTCCGCCGCCGCGAGCTCATATGCGGTCTGCAAATTGAGCCAGAACCGCGCGCTATTGCCGAAGTAGCGGGCAAGGCGCATTGCGGTCTCGGGCGAAACGCCCCGCTTGCCGTTCAGGATGTCAGTGATCCGGCCCGAGGGCGTGCGCAGCGCGATGGCGAGCGCGTTGGCCGACAGGCCCCGCGCCTCGATTTCCCGCTTGAGGATTCTGCCGGGATGAACCGGTCTCATTGTCGTCGCTCCCATCAGTGATAGTCGACGATTTCGACGTCCCAGGCGTCGCCGTCCTCAAACCGGAAACAGACGCGCCACGGGCCGTTGACCGTCATCGCCCATTGATCCCTTCGCGCTCCCGCCAATTTGTGCAGCCCGATCGATTTCAACGGGCTCAGGTCGGCGCGCGAGGCCGCTGCATCCAGGGCCGCGAGCCGTTCCTCGGCGGCCTCGACGGCCATGCCCGCAAATTTGCTCTTTCCAGTCTCAGCGAACCGCCGAGTCGCGCTGTTCGCCCAGGACCGGATCATATAGGCAGTGTACTACGCAACATGCACTACGCCAATCAGAATGCCCGCTCGTGTCGCAGTAGCGCATGTGTAGGCCGAGCGCCCCCGGCGGCGAACGACTCGGAAAAAGCGCCGCAAATCCTTGAAGACGTCAGGAAACTGGCTCGGAAATGGCACGGCCGCGCCGCGACCTGAGGCCCCTACCTCTCCACCCGCGCCCAACCGTGCAGCCCCAGGCGCTCCTGCGGCAGGTAGGAGGCCTTGTAGCCCATCTTCTTCGACCCCTCGACCCAATAGCCGAGATAGACATGGGGCAGGCCGAGCCGGCGCGCCTTCTCGATATGGTCGAGGATGACGAAGCCGCCGAGCGAGCGGCGGGCGATCTCGGGAGCGTAGAAGGAATAGACCAGCGACAGGCCGTCGGCGAGGCGGTCGGTGAGACAGACCGCGAGCAGCGGCCCCGAGCTTTGCTCGCCCGTTCCGCTCTTCGGGCGATATTCGGTCAGCACCGTGTCGATATGGGTGTCCTCGACCATCATCGCGAAGTCGAGCGAGGACATGTCCGCCATGCCCCCCTCGGGGTGGCGCGCGTCGAGATAGGAGCGGAAGAGGGCATAGTGCTCGTTGGTCGGCTTCGGCGGGACGAACGCGCCGAGCAGGTCGGCGTTCATCCGGATCGTGCGGCGCTGGCTGGCGGAGGGGCGGAAATCGTCCACCAGCACCCGCACCGACACGCAGGCCCGGCAGCTCTCGCACGCCGGCCGGTAGGCGATCGTCTGCGAGCGCCGGAACCCGGTCTGGGTCAGGAG
>DATNBG010000627.1:0-2810 GCA_035572075.1 Roseiarcus sp.
GACCTGGTCAGCGCCGCGCATCGGCGTCGGCAACGCCATCTTCTTCGTGCTGCTGGGCCAGCTGATCGCCGCCGCCGCCATCGATCATTTCGGCCTGTTCGGCGCGCTCAAGACGACGCTGACGGCGAAGCGCGCGATCGGGTTGCTCGTGATGGCGCTCGGCGTCTACCTCGCCAAGAAACCGAGATGAACATCACCGGAGGAGATCGCGGATTGGAAGTCCGACACTTTGTAATTCTGGCGGTCTGGACCGTCGTCGTTCTGCTTGTGACAGGCGCTTTTCTGTTCGTGTTTACCTACGGTGATTGCTTCGGTGACGCGATATGCCGCCACGTTGCTAATCGAAATCTCACAATCATCGCTGGAACCGGATTCGTTGTTTATTGGGCGGTTTTCATTGCGCTCATTCGTAAGTGGAATCGGTAGTGTTCAAGAAAATCCTGATCGCCAATCGCGGCGAAATCGCCTGCCGGGTGATCCGCACCGCGCGGCGGATGGGGATCAAGACGGTCGCGGTCTATTCCGACGCCGACGCGCGCGCGCCGCACGTGAAGATGGCGGACGAGGCGGTGCGGCTCGGGCCGCCGCCCGCGTCGGAGTCATACCTCAAGGCCGAGCTGATCATCGACGCGTGCAAGGCGACCGGCGCGGAGGCGGTCCACCCCGGCTACGGCTTCCTGTCCGAACGCGAGAGCTTCGCCAAGGCGCTCGCCAAAGCAAAGATCGTGTTCATCGGCCCGCCGCCCAAGGCGATCGCGGCGATGGGCGACAAGATCGAATCCAAGAAGCTGGCGCAGAAGGCCGGCGTGAACGTCGTCCCCGGCTATCTCGGCGACATCGCGACCACCGCCGAGGCGGTGAAGATCGCCAAGGACATCGGCTTCCCGGTGATGATGAAGGCCTCCGCCGGCGGCGGCGGCAAGGGCATGCGCCTCGCCTGGAACGAGAAGGACGTCCGCGAGGGCTTCGAAAGCGTGAAGCGCGAAGGGCTCGCCAGCTTCGGCGACGACCGCGTGTTCATCGAGAAGTTCATCGAGCAGCCGCGGCATATCGAGATCCAGCTGCTAGGCGACCAGCACGGCAACATCCTCTATCTGAACGAGCGCGAATGCTCGATCCAGCGCCGCCACCAGAAGGTGGTCGAGGAAGCGCCATCGCCGTTCGTCACGCCCGGGATGCGTGAAAGCATGGGCGAGCAGGCGGTCGCGCTCGCGCGCGCGGTCGGCTATTATTCGGCGGGAACGGTCGAGCTCATCGTCAATGGCGCCGACACCAGCGGCAAGAGCTTCTACTTCCTCGAGATGAACACCCGGCTCCAGGTCGAGCATCCGGTCACCGAGGAGATCACCGGCCTCGACCTCGTCGAGCAGATGATCCGAGTCGCGGCCGGCGAGAAGCTCAAGCTCAAGCAGGAGGACGTGAAGCTCGACGGCTGGTCGGTCGAAACCCGCGTCTATGCCGAGGACCCGTACCGCAGCTTCCTTCCGAGCACGGGGCGGCTGGTGCGCTATCGGCCGCCGGCGCAACACGGTTTCCCCTCCCGCTCGCGGGAGGGGTCAGGGGAGGGCCTGTCGTCTCCCCGCGGCAGTAAGAAACAATCCCTCCCCCAGCCCCTCCCGCAGGCGGGAGGGGAGCCCGTCGTTCGCGTCGACGACGGCGTCGCCGAGGGCGGTGAAGTCTCGATGTTCTACGACCCGATGATCGCCAAGCTCGTCACCTGGGCGCCGACGCGGATCGAGGCAATCGACGCGCAGGTCGACGCGCTCGACCAGTTCGTGATCGACGGCATCAACGACAATGTCGAT
Source organism: Roseiarcus sp. (assembly GCA_035572075.1). Lineage (GTDB taxonomy): Bacteria > Pseudomonadota > Alphaproteobacteria > Rhizobiales > Beijerinckiaceae > Roseiarcus. The sequence continues at coordinate 1,806 of DATNBG010000627.1, forward strand.
TTCCTCTCCGCGCTGATGCAGCACCCGCGCTTCCGCTCGGGCGAGATCACCACCGGCTTCATCGCGGAGGAATATCCCGACGGCTTCCACGGCGCGCCGGCGGACGATCAGCTGAAGGCCGACCTCGCGGTCATCGCGGGCATGGTCTCGGTGATCGGCGAGGAGCGCGCGCTCGAGATCAGCGACCAGCTCGGCGAACGCGTCTACGTGCCGTGCGAACGCGTGGTCCGGATCGACGGCGGGGCCGAGCACAAGGTCCGCATCAAGCCCTACAAGGGCGGTACGCTGGCGATCCTGGATGGCGGAGAGCTGATCGACATCGTCGGCCGCTGGCACCCCGGGCAGCGGCTGCTGATCGTGGTCATCGACGGCCGCAGGCGCATCGTCCAGGTCCGCCGTGCCGGCCGCAACTGGGAGCTCCAGACCCGCGGGAGCACGCACAAAGTGCAGGTGCTGAGCCCGCACGTCGCCGAGCTGTCGCATTTCATGATCGAGAAGGAGCCGCCCGACCTCTCGCGGCTGCTGCTCGCACCGATGCCGGGCCTTCTGACGCGGCTCGACGTCGAGGTCGGCGATAAGGTCGAGCCGGGCCAACCGGTCGCGGTCATGGAAGCGATGAAGATGGAAAACATCCTCCGCGCGCCCAAGGCGGCGACGGTCAAGGCGACTCCCGCCAAGGCCGGCGACAGCCTCGCTGTTGATCAGGTGATCGTCGAATTCGAGTGATCTGTGCCCCGGCGAAGGCCGGGGTCCAGGAGCCGCAGGCTGCCATAATGAATGCCGGCTGCGTCAACGAGCGGCTCACGCCGCCCTGGGCCCCGCCCTTCGCCGGGGAACTTCGCTATCGAAAATCCTGCGTCGCCCCCCCCGCTGCCAGTTGCAAGCCTCCAAACGGCCGTTAAGCTCCGCTTCGCCAATCGAAATCAGCCGGAGACTATACCGTGATGCGTTTCTCGAGCCGCTTTGCCATTCTCGCCGCCGCGACGATCCTGACGCCGCCGGCGT
>DATNBG010000628.1:0-4615 GCA_035572075.1 Roseiarcus sp.
GAGCCGGCGGCGCCACATCGCGCCCATGTAGGTCTTGCGGCCGCCGTCGCTCGATTTCTTGCCGTGGATCTTGCAGACGTAGCGATAAGGGTCGAGCCGGCCGCGCTCAAGCAAAGCGATGAACGGGCCGACGTCGCGGCCGCGATTCTCCATGACCTCGATCTCGGCGCGCGGATAGGCTCGGCCGATCGTTTCGATCAGGCGCTCGCGGCCTGCGACGGTCGTCACGATCAGGTCGAAGGGCATGGTTAGGCTCCTGAGCGCACCTGCGATATCGGGCCAGGTGTCCTCGTAGTAGATGTGGGCGACGACCGCGACCGGGACGCGCCCGGGGCGATCCGGGGCCAAGGGCGGGTGGCCGGTCTCCGCCGGCCACCCGTAGAGAAGCTCCGGATGCCTGCCGACGAGGTCGCCGTCGATCACGAAGCCGATGTCCGCTGTATCCTGATTGAACCTGGTGAAGCGCTTGCGCTCGGCCTTGGGGCCGATCGAGAACAGGCGGAACTCACCGTATTCAAGATATTTCTTCTTCTTGAAGAAGGCGATGAGGCGGGCCCGCGCCCATAAGGACGCGAGGGCGCCGAGGGTCTCGACGCGAAAGTCGGCGGCCTCGATCGGGAGCGCCGAGTCGCCGCTCGGCACGACGATATAGCCGAGGGCCGGCGAGCAAGGCGCCAGAACGCTCTGGTTGCTCGCCCCGATCCTGAGCTGGGAGAGGGCGTCCTCTTCCCTATGGCCGACCGGCTTCAGCCGGTAGGCGCGCGGGAGATGGAACGAAGACAAGCGCATCGATGTCCTTGCCGGCGCTTCCATGACGGACAAGCAGGCCGGCGCCTCCACTAGCGAGGTCGCGGGCGCCGGGCAATCGCGCGCCCCTTGCGGCGTCGCTGGAGTGATTCTGGCCGGACGTGCGGTTTTAGCCGCAACGAAGAGATTTCAAGGCTTTAGGCGCCAAAAGCTGTCCCTTTCTCATTTCTCTTCGCGGCTCCGCGATAGCAGGTTATAATAACATAACAAACAAATGATTTAGCTTTTTATTCTCGGACGCCGCCAGTTCGGTGACAAAACCGACGGCTGCGATTCACTTCTGAAAGCGCGTTGCTGTAGAGAGGGCGGAAAAAGGACCCCAGCCCATGACCGCCAAGGCGCCCAACATTCTCATCGTCATGGCCGATCAGATGGCGCCGGCGTTCCTGCCCATCTATGGCCACAAGCTCGTCCGCGCGCCGAACATGGAGGCGCTCGGGCGGGACGGGGTGGCGTTCGACAGCGCCTATTGCGCGAGCCCCCTATGCGCGCCATCGCGCGCCTCGTTCATGTCGGGCCTGCTGCCGTCGCGCACCGGAGCTTATGACAATGCGGCGGAGTTCGCAGCCGGCATTCCGACCTTCGCCCATGCTTTACGCGCGCGCGGCTACCGGACCATCCTCTCCGGCAAGATGCACTTCTGCGGACCGGACCAACTGCACGGATTTGAAGAGCGGCTGACGACCGACATCTACCCCGCCGACTTCAACTGGACGCCGGACTGGGATCGCCCCGAGCCTCGCCCGAGCTGGTACCACAACATGAGTTCGGTCCGTGACGCGGGCGTCGCCGTGCGCTCGAACCAGCTCGACTTCGACGACGAGACGGCCTTCATGGCCGAGCGCGCGATCTTCGACATCGCCCGTTCAAGGGATCCACGGCCTTTCCTGCTGGTCGCCTCGTTCTCGCACCCGCACGACCCGTTCGCGATCCCCCAGCGCTACTTTGACCTCACCCGCGACGAGGACCTCGACATGCCGGCGGCGGGACAGGCGCTTGATCCGCATTCGCGCCGTCTGCGCCACGTGTGCGCGATGGATTCCGAGCCGGTGACAGAAGCGCAAGCGCGCGCGGCGCGCCGCGCCTATTACGGCGCGATCGCCTATGTCGACGACCAGCTCGGCCGGCTCATGGGGGCTTTGCGTGCGGCCGGACTTGCGGAGGACACGATCGTCGTCCTGACCAGCGATCACGGCGAGATGCTGGGCGAGCGGGGTCTCTGGTACAAGATGAGCTTCTTCGAGGGCTCGTCCCGCGTGCCGCTCATCATCGCCAGTCCCGGCCGCTTCGAGCCGCGCCGGGTCGCAGCTAGCGTCTCGCTGGTCGATCTTATGCCGACCCTCGTCGAGCTTTCGGGCGGAACCGTCCAGTCGCTCGGCGTCCCCATCGACGGACGGAGCCTCGCGCCTCATCTGCGCGGCGCCGGCGGACATGACGAAGCGATCGGCGAATATCTGGCCGAAGGGGCGATCGCGCCGATGGTGATGATCCGCCGCGGCGCGTTCAAATTCATTCACTCGCCCGCCGATCCCGACCAGCTCTTCAACCTCGAGCGCGACGCGGGCGAGCGCGTGAACCTCGCCGACGATCCGGCATGCGCCGGGCTCGCCGCCGGCTTTCGCGGCGAGGTCGCAAAGCGCTGGGACCTCGCGGAACTGGACGCCCGCGTGCGCTTAAGCCAGCGCCGGCGCCGGCTCGTCGACGCCGCGCTGAGCAAGGGCAAGATCCGGCCCTGGGACTTCCAGCCGTTCCGCGACGCGTCCAAGCAATATATGCGCAACTCCATGGATCTCGACGACCTCGAGGCCATGGCCCGCTTTCCGCCGGTCTCGCGCCGCTAACCCTGATCTCAGGCCGAGCAATTCCCGACTCCCCACGGATAAGAAATCGCGCTAGCCTCCTCGCCCTGAAGAGGGCCTTCGATGGCGGCCGGGACAAGGAAGCCGATCGATCTCGCCGAACGCGCCGCGAGCCGGCGGAGCGCGCGTGCGCGCGCCGAAGGCGCCTGGCGGCGCGAGACCTTCCGCCTGCCGCGCGAGGAAGCGCGGGCGAAGGCGCGCGAATGGTTCGAGCGCTTCCCCAAGGCGGCCTACATGACCGAGATCGAATCCTGGCGCGAGCTCGCCGGCGATGAGATCGAATTCGTCATGCGCCGGTTGCCGTCGGCTGATTAATCGGCTCAATATTGTTCAACGTCGCCTTGCACAGCTGGAAAACGCTCAAGCGCCGTTGTCGCCGAACATCCGTCCCCATATAAGTGCGAGGCTACGGCGGTCTCGCGAGCGGGTCCGCGCAGCAAGGTTCGGGGGTCGGGTTGTCTTCATCCAGGATTGAGCATGAGCGCCTCGTCATTATTGGCTCGGGTCCGGCCGCCTATACGGCTGCGATCTACGCCGCGCGGGCGCTTCTGAAGCCGCTGGCGCTGGCCGGCTTCGAGCCCGGCGGGCAATTGATGACCACTACGGACGTGGAGAACTATCCGGGCTTCGCCGAGCCGATCCAGGGGCCGTGGCTGATGGAGCAGATGCGGGCGCAGGCCGAAAACGTCGGCGCGCGGGTCGAGAACGAATATGTGACGGCGCTCGAATTGGGACAACGGCCGTTCGTCGTCCGCTGCGACAGCGGGCGGACCCTCGCGGCGGACGCGATCATCCTGGCGACCGGCGCCAAGGCCAAATGGCTGGGTCTCGAGACCGAAAACGGGTTCAAGGGCGCGGGCGTCTCGGCCTGCGCGACCTGCGACGGGTTCTTCTTCCGGGGCAAGAGGGTGGCGGTGATCGGCGGCGGCAACACCGCGGTCGAGGAGGCGCTGCATCTCGCGAACCTCGCCGCGCATGTCACGGTCGTGCATCGCCGCGACTCGTTCCGTGCGGAGAAAATCCTGAGCGAGCGCCTGGCGGCGCGTCACAATGTTTCGATTCGCTGGAACTCGGTCGTCGAGGCGGTCCTGGGCGAAGCGCCGCCGCGCGGGGTGACCGGCCTCCGGTTGCGCAATGTCGTGACCGGCGCGCTCGACGACCTTGGCGTCGACGGCGTGTTCGTCGCCATCGGGCATGAGCCGGCGACGGAGCTCGTGCGCGGCCAGGTCGAGCTCAAGGCCAACGGCTACGTCCAGACGGCGCCGGGCTCGACCGCGACGAGCGTTGAAGGGGTGTTCGCCGCCGGCGACGTCGCTGACGACATCTTCCGCCAGGCGGTGACGGCCGCCGGCCTGGGCTGCATGGCCGCGCTCGAAGCCGAGCGCTGGCTCGCCGCCCAGGAACCGAAGCGGGCGGCGGCCGAATAAACGAAGAGTAGGGAGACGCCGGCGCCGGCTTCTGGCCGGGCCGGGGCCAAGGAAACGTTCATGGACTGGGACAAGCTGCGCGTCTTTCAGGCGGCCGCCGACGCTGGGTCGTTCACCCATGCGGGCGAGACGCTGGGGCTGAGCCAGTCGGCGGTGAGCCGGCAGGTCGGGGCGTTGGAGGCCGACCTCGGCGCGCCGCTGTTCCATCGCCACGCGCGCGGCCTCATTCTCACCGAGCAGGGCGAAATGCTGCTCGGCGCGGTTCGCGACGTGGTTCTCAAGCTCGACGCGGTGCGCTCGCGCCTCATCGACAGCCGGGAGAAGCCGCACGGCGAACTGAGGGTCACGACGACGCTGGGCCTTGGCGCCAATTGGCTCGCAACCCGGCTCGCCGAGTTCGTCGATCTCTACCCGGAGGTCCAGTTGCAGCTTCTGCTGTCGGACGACGACCTCGACTTGGGGATGCGCGAAGCGGACGTGGCGCTGAGACTGCGCGAGCCGAGTCAGCCCGACCTCATTCGC
>DATNBG010000629.1:0-3014 GCA_035572075.1 Roseiarcus sp.
TGAGGCGTGGCTGGCCAAAACCGGCAAGCCCATGCTCGACGGCATCGGCTCGACCGAGATGCTCCATATCTTCATCTCCAATCGCTTCGGCGATTCGAGACCGGGCTCAACCGGCAAGCCGGTGGGAGGATATGAAGCCAGGATCGTCGACGACAACATGAACGAGGTTGCGCGAGGAACGGTCGGCGCTCTCGCGGTGCGCGGCCCCACCGGCTGCCGCTATCTCGCCGACGAGCGCCAGAAGACCTATGTCCGCAATGGGTGGAATTTGACCGGAGACTCCTTCTGGCAGGACGAGGAGGGCTATTTCCACTTCGCGGCGCGCAGCGACGACATGATCGTCTCCTCCGGCTACAACATCGCCGGGCCCGAGGTCGAGGCCGCGCTTCTGTCGCATGCCGAGATCGCCGAATGCGCGGTGATCGGCGCGCCCGACCCCGATCGCGGCGAGATCGTTCAGGCGCATGTCGTGCTGAAGGGAGGCGTCGAGCGATCGCCCGAGATGGCCAAGCGCCTGCAGGATCACGTCAAGGCGACGATCGCGCCTTACAAATATCCTCGCTCGATCGTCTTCGTCGACGCTCTCCCGAAGACCGCGACCGGGAAGATTCAGCGCTTCAGGCTGAAGGCGGAGGCCCGCCATTGACCGATTTCGCCGCCACCAAGGCCCGGTTCCATCTGCCGGAGGGGGTGATTTATCTCGACGGCAATTCGCTCGGGCCCCTCCCTCACGGCGCGATGGAGCGGGCCCGGCGGACGATCGAGAGCGAATGGGGCGAGATGCTGATTCGCGCCTGGAATCTCGCTGGCTGGATGGACCAGCCGCGCCGCGTCGGCGAGAGGATCGCGCCGCTCATCGGCGCTGAGCCCGGAACGGTGGCGACCGGCGACACGCTGTCGATCAAGATGTATCAGGCGCTCGCCGCGGCGCTTTCGATGCGTCCCGATCGCCGGATCGTGCTGTCCGATGACGGCAATTTCCCGACCGATCTCTACATGGCGAAGGGGCTTATCGAATCGCTCGATCGCGGCCACGTTCTCAAGGTCGTCGCGCCCGAGGCGATCGAGGACGCCATCGACGAGAGCGTCGCCGCGCTCATGCTGACCCATGTCGATTATGGTTCGGGCCGGATGCACGACATGGCGCGGCTGACCGAAAAAGCGCACCGGGCCGGCGCGCTCGCGATCTGGGACCTCGCTCATTCGGCCGGCGCCGTGACGGTCGATCTTGCCGGTTGCGAGGCGGACTTCGCCGCCGGCTGCACCTACAAATATCTCAATGGCGGGCCGGGCGCTCCGGCTTTCATCTATGTGCGGCCCGGCCTTATCGACGAGGTCCGGCCGGCCCTCTCCGGCTGGCTCGGCCATGAGGCGCCGTTCGATTTCGCGCTCGGCTACGCCCCGGCGAAGGGGATCGCGCGGATGCGGGTCGGCACCCCGCCGGTGGTGCAGATGAGCATTCTCGAAGCGGCGCTCGAAATATGGGACGGGATCGACATGGGCCAGGTTCGCGCCCGTTCGATCGAGCTCACCGAGCTCTTCATTCGGGAGGTCGAGGCCCGCTGCCCGGCGCTGAGGCTCGCCAGCCCGCGCGATCCGGCGATGCGGGGTTCGCAGGTCTCCTTTCGCTTCGAACACGGCTACGCGGCGATGCAGGCGTTGATCGCGCAGGGCGTCGTCGGCGATTTCCGGGCGCCCGACCGGATGCGCTTCGGCTTCGCGCCTCTCTATATCGACGAGGGCGACGTCAGGCGCGCGGTCGAGATTCTCGCCCGGGTCCTCGCCGATCGCGCCTGGGATCGCCCGGAATACAGCCGCCGCGAGGCGGTCACGTGAGCGGGCGGCGCCCTTACGACCCCGCCGCGGAAGGCGCCGAAACGTCCTTTGAAGGTCGCATGAGCTACGGCGACTATCTTCATCTGGACGAGGTTCTCGGCGCGCAGAAGCCGCTCACGCACGCGCATGACGAGATGCTGTTCATCGTCCAGCATCAGGTGTCGGAACTGTGGATGCGGCTCGCGATTCACGAGATCGGCGCGGCGCGCAAGGCGGTCGCCGGCGACGACGTTCAGCCCGCCTTCAAGATGCTGTCCCGCGTCGCGCGGATTTTCGAGCAGCTCAACAACGCCTGGGACGTCTTGAGGACCATGACGCCGAGCGAATACACCCATTTTCGCGGCGAGCTTGGCCAGTCCTCGGGTCTCCAGTCCTGGCAATACCGGCAGATCGAATTCATGGTCGGCAATCGCAATCGCGCGATGCTGAGGCCGCATGCGCACCGGCCCGACATCGTGGCGCGGCTCGAAGGCGAGCTCCTGCGGCCTAGCCTCTATGACGAGGCGCTTCGCTATCTCGTCCGCAATGGCGTCGCCGTGCCGCGCGCCGCGCTCGAGCGCGACCTCGCGGGCCCGTACGAAATGTCGGAGGGGGTCGTCGCGGCGTGGCGGACGGTCTACGAAGACCCGGAAACTCACTGGCCTCTCTACGAGCTTGCCGAGAAGCTGGTCGATTTCGAGGACTATTTTCGCCGCTGGCGATTCAATCACGTCACCACCGTCGAGCGCATCATCGGCTTCAAGCGCGGCACCGGCGGCACCAGCGGGGTCAGCTATCTCAAGCGCATGCTCGAGGTCGAGCTGTTCCCGGAGCTGTGGCGGGTGAGGACCGTGCTTTGAGGCAGGCTGCCTTTTGGTCGACGCCGATCCGGGGCCGTCATTGCGAGCGCGGCGAAGCAATCCAGGGGAACGTAGGGCGCCCGGCGGCTCTGGATCGCCGCGTCGCGCTTGCGCGCTCCTCGCGATGACGGGTCGCGGCCCTTATTTGTTGACCTGGCTCTGCGCGAAGCCGGCTTTGCTGGCGTAGCCCTTGACGATCGCCTCGCGCTCGGCGTGGCTCAGGACCCGGTCCACCGACTCGAAACCCGCCGGAGCAAGCTTCTCGACTTCGTCGATCACCCGCTCGGGTCCGCCTTTGCGGTTGAGGCGCACGATTTCGGCGGTCTTGGGCAGGCGGTC
>DATNBG010000630.1:0-6486 GCA_035572075.1 Roseiarcus sp.
AGTCCGGCGACCACCGCGAGCTTGGTGATCTGCCCGTTCTGGTAGGCCCTCAGGAAAGCCTGATAGTCCTTGAACGACACGCAGCCGTTCGATTGGCCGTTGGGGCCGAGCATGAACGGATGCGCCAAAAATCCCGCCCGCCCGTAGACGCCGCCCTCGCCGATCGGATTGAGGCGAATGGCCTGCACGCCGTGGAAGAGGCTCTCCCTGAGCGTCAGTTGGTAGAGATGCGGCGGCGTCGGGCCCTTCGCCCGTTCGCTCACGTAGCGCGGATTGTCCAGCGCCTCCCCAAGGCCCGAATGGGCTTCGAGTTTCCGTCCATCCGGAAGATAGACGACGCGGGCAGAGATGTCATAGACGGCGGTGGTGCGGTCATAGCCGGAGACGGCGGACGGCGCCGAACGGCCGAATGGCGAGGGGAAGCTGAACAGCGGACCCCTGGCGAGGCCGGTCGCCTCCCCCTCCCGTTGCTCCCCAGCCGCTGGCGGGCTCGCCGCCCGGACGGGCGCGGCGGAGGCAACCGCCGGCGAAGCGCCCGCCGGGGAAGTTTGGCGCCCCCATCCGAACAGTTTCTGAAACACGTTGCGGTTGTCGGCTGGGGCGGCCGCGGGAGCGGGAAGCCGCGCGACCTCGGGCCGGGACGCGCGGCGCTCGGGCGCTTGAGGCTGGGCGGGCGCGGCGAGTTCGGGCGGACGAGGCGGCGGCAGGGGGAAGCTCTCGGTCTCGCTGATTTCGGGCGCTTCGCGCGCTGGCGGCTGAGGCAGGCTCACGGCTGGCGGGATCGCCGCGGCTGGACCGGGAGCAGGTGTGAAAGGTTCGAGAGCGGGCAGGGGCATCGGCGCGGGAGCGAGGCGCGGGGCGGCTTCGACGCTCGCCACCTGCGCGGGTCGCGCCGATTGGGCCGACTGCGCCGCCGGGACCGGAGGCTTCAATTGGGCGAGCACGCTCGCATCGATGACAATGTCGCGGAAGGGTTTCGAGACCGCCTGGGCCGCCGGCGCCGGCGTCCACGAGTCCGCGCCGGGAGCGCCGGAACCGCGCCAATGCAACAGCCATACGCCAAGGGCCCCGGCGAGGACCACCGCGGCCGCGCCAGGAAGGACTTTCAGGAGAACCCGCCGAGGACTATCCCCGCCCTCAAACGAAAGGTCGTCGAATGTCGCGTCGATTCCGTTCATCCCCCCGCCCTACGCGTAACGCCTGACAACTGAATCAAATTAGCGGGTACGCGTTGAACCTTTCTTAACGCAGTCCGCGGCCCGGCGCCAAGCCCCGGCGGCAGCGCCGTTCAACAGCATTTTATTTCCATCTCAGCAATGTGTAGAATAGGAGCGCCGGCGTTCGCGGACCACCTTGGCCTCGCTGGGGAGGAATGGGTCGGGATAGGCTGGACGTCATGGGCCAATGGCGTCAAACCTTGCCCGTATCTTTGCCGGGCGGCCTCCGTTATTTGGCGGCCGCTAAGACACTGGCCAAGCCACTACCCGGCCGTCTGGCGCAACGCCCCGGCTAACCGCGCCTTGGTCCGCGGCGTCGGCCGGACGCCGGCGCGTTCGGCGAGGAGAGCCCGCGCCAGGCTCCACTGGCCGGACCGTTCGGCCGCGGCGATCAGCGTCAGGTTGATGATGTCGCGCTGCGCGTGGCTGCCGCCGATGCGGATCGCTTCGGGCCGGACAGGCAATATTTCGTCGACGGCGCGCGCGAAATCGCCGCGGGCGAACGCGAGCACGCCCTCGATCAGGCGCCGGCCGACCTCGGCCGTCACTCGCCGATTGTCGCCTGAGCCCAGCCGCTCATAATCGTCGAGCGAGCGGGCGAGCCGGATGGCGTGGCCGGGGTCGGGCGAGCGCGCGGCGGCGAAGGCGCAATGCAGATCGTTGAAGGCGAGCACATGGTCGTCGGCATGCGCCATCCATGCCTCGGCGAGGGGCGCCCAGCGGTCGCCGACGTCGATTCCCTCGAGTTCGAGCCGCCACAGGAGCGAGGCGGCGTCGACGCGGTCGAGCGTCGCATCGTCGGCGAGCTTGGGCGCGGTCAAGCGGTCGTAGTCGGCGAGAACCTCGTCGAACCGCCCCTGCTCGATCAGAAAGAGCGCCAGATGCCAGCCGTTGTGGTGGGCCATGAAATGCGCATGCGTCCAGTCCGCGCGTGTCGCCTTGAGGAACGCCAGGCCCTCCTCGCGCCGGTTCGCGGTCTCCATCACATGCGCCAGCGCATGGGTCGCCCAGGCGTCGCGGGGTTCAAGCGCGAGCGCCTCCCGCCCGAAGGCCTCGGCGCGCTCGAGGTCGCCCGTCTCCTCGAGCCCGAAGGCGTAAAGCCCAAGGACGAAGCTCGTGAGCGGATTGCCGCGGTCCCACGCCGGCAGGACGCGCTGGGCGCAATCGCGGATCGCGGCCGGGCGGCCAAGAAAGTAATTGCCGTCCTCGGCCAGGCGCAGGGCGAGCGCGTCGGTTGGATGATCGGCGAGAATCGCCTCCCATCCCAGGATCGCCTGCGAGGTCTGGCCTTCAGCCCATTTCGTCGCTGCGGCGAAATGGCGCCGCTCGCGGTCCGAGGCCCGCCCGAGCGCCGCCTCCGCCGCGCGGAGCGCGCTCACTACCTCCGGATGGTCGCCGCGAAAGCCGCCGATCATAGTGAGCGCCGCGATCGCGACGCCGCCCAGCGCGAAACCGGGATCGCACTGAAGCGCGGATTTGAGAACGCCGACCGGATCGCCGGTCAGCCCATAATAGTCGGCGATCGCGCGGTCGAACGCTGCGGCGGATTCTGGGGCGCCGGCGAGTTCGAGCCCCTGCTGGTCCCTGGCCATTTGATCAGTCCTTCGCCGGCCACCATAACGCGAGGGGATCGCCGCCGGAACCGCGCCTCGCCGTCTCCGAAGGCATTTGATCGGGGGCGCCCTTCATGCGTCGCGCATCCGCGACTAATCTGGATGACGGGCGGGGCGAAGCGGAGGAATCGTCCGGATGAAGGGCAAGACCGTCGTCGCCACCGGCGCGACCTCGGGCATCGGCGAAGCGGCGGCGCTCGCGCTTGCCGGGATGGGCGCCCGGATGGTCCTGGTCGCGCGCGACGAGGCGCGCGGGCGGGCGACGATGCTGAAGATTGAAGCGAAAGCGCCGGGGCTCGGCCATCGCCTGCATCTCGCCGATCTCTCGCGCATGAGCGAGACGCGCCGGGTCGGCGCAGCGATCGCCGCAAGCGAGAAGCGCGTCGATGTGCTGATCAATAACGCCGGCGCCCTTTTTTCCCGCCGCCAGGTGACGCCCGAGGGCCTCGAACGCACCTTCGCCCTCAACCACATGGCCTATTTCCTGCTGACTGAGGCGCTCAGCGACAAGCTCATCGCTTCCGCGCCGGCCCGGATCGTCTCCACTTCGTCCACGGCGCACGAGGGCGCGACGCTCGATTTCAGCGACCTGCAGAGCGCCAGCGGCTACCGCGGCCTCAAAGCCTACGGCCGCTCCAAGCTCGCCAATATCCTGTTCACCCGCGAGCTCGCCCGGCGCCTGGCCGGTACGGGCGTGACCGCCAATTGCCTCCATCCCGGCGTCGTCGCGACCCGGTTCGGCGCCTCGAGCGGCGGCGTCGTCGGCCTTGCGATCCCGTTCCTGAGGCCGTTCTTTCTGTCGCCCGAGAAGGGCGCCGACACGATCGTCCACCTCGCCTCGGCGCCCGAAGTCGAGAGCGCGACCGGCGGCTATTTCGTCAAACGCAGGCTGACCGAGCCGTCCCGGGCCGCGCGCGACGATGTCGCGGCGAAGAGGCTCTGGGAGGCGAGCGAGGCCCTGGCCGGCGCCTGACCGGCTCGAGGCAAATCCGGACTTCGAAAAAGGAGCCTACCGGCCCGGAAGTTCAGGCTTGACCAGGGATCGGACGGCGAAGGGCACGAGTTCCTCCGGCACGCGGCGAACGGTTCGCGTCTCCCCGTCGACCTCGCCGGTGATGTCATACTTGGTCGAGTCCGAACGGGTCGGCGGAGGCAAGGCGCCTTTCGTCTTGAGCAGCTTTCGGATTTGGCTTTGGTCCTCGGGCGAGAGCGTATCCAGGCGAACTCGCACCGGCGCGCTGCGGGTGTTCGTGATCCCGCCTCCAACTTGCGTAACGGTCAGCGCATCGTGATCGGTCACTTCGGGATTCCGTGCGTTCAAGGTTGGGTGGCCCGAGCCGGTCCCGGCGTTGGCCACCCCGACACAAGCGACGCTGGCCGCCGCGACCCAGCCAATCGCCACGGGTCGGAGCGAGCGTCGCGCGCCTTCTCTAGCACATCGGAACGGGACGCGCGAAAGCATCCGACTTTGCGCCGCTCCTTTCAACGCATCCTGCGGTCGCGGCGGCCTATAGGACAAGCACCGTTTTCCAGCCCTTCGTCACCGCCGCCGCGACCGACGGGTCGGCGGCGAATTGCCTTTTCGCCTCGGCGACGGTCAAGTGGGCGAAATCCTTGAACTTCATCGATTTGGTCGCCTTCTTGTTGGTCAGCGCGCCATACCAGACTTTCCCGGCCTTCTCCCAACTATGACCGCCAATCGTCTTCGCAATCAGGCAAAAGGCGCGGTTCGGGATGCCGCTGTTGTCGTGAGGATCGCCATGCGGAATGTAGTGTTTGTAGTCCACAGGTTGGGGCGACACGCAATGCTTTGCCCCCGGATCGGCCATGTCGCGCAAACAGGTGTAGCCCTGCTGCTTCGCGGCGGGCCCCATGATTCCAGAGCCGATCAGCCAGTCCGCCTTGTCTGCGGTTTGCCCGGCCGACCACTGCCTGTACATTGAGCCGAACACGTCGGAGATGCTCTCGTTCAACGCGCCAGGCTGGTCGGTGTAGGTAAGCCCGGCCGTGTACTGAGTGACGCCGTGAGTGAGCTCGTGGCCGATGACGTCGTTCGACCTGGTGAAATCGACGAAGAGCTTGCCGTCGCCGTCGCCGTACACCATTTGCTGCCCGTTCCAGAATGCGTTGTCGTACTTCTTCCCGTAGTGGACGGACGAAACCAGCGTCTTACCCTTGCCATCGACCGAGTCCCGGCCGAAACAGTCGTGGTAGAACTTCGCCACTCCGTTGGCCTCGTTGAAAGCGTTCTTGACCGATTGGTCCGAGGAAGCTTTCGGATTGGGCACGGGAGTTCCGGGCAGGTTTTCCGTGTGGCTGCAATTATAGGCTGCCGCGTCCGGCAGGGCGGCCAGCGCCGTCTCGACTCTTGTCGCTTTCTGATGCGCCTTGGACGCCGCGGCGTGCGCGACCCGCAATTTTCGCCAGATCGGCTCGAGTCTTTGCGTATTCGCGATTGCCTCCCGGGTCTCCGCGTCGAGCGACGCGTGAGACGCCAGGCGTTCAAGCATCGCAGGCGAAATAATGAAACATCCACAAGCCAGCCTCATCTCGTCCTCCTTCATTGTGCCCCCGTGACAACCTCACGGCGGACCTAACCATCTCGGCGCCTTCGTGGGCGAGAAAACCACGGTCCGCTGTGATCGCCCTCACACTATCTGCGGCTCTTGGCCTTGGCCGCGCCGTGGCGCCAGGCCATTTCCAGCGCGGCCTTGAGCTCGGGCTCGCTCAAGGCCGCAAGCGTCGCGCGAGTCCAGCCCTGCCTCCCCCAGGCGTTCTCGAGCGCCGCAAGGCGTCTGGCGCAACCGCGCATTTGAGCGCCTGCTCGTCGGGCGCGAACTTGATGTTGGCGGTGAGCCCGTCGGGCGCGAGGGTCGCGAAGGTGACCCGCGCCTTGAAGGCGCGCCGGTCGAAATGCGGGTATTCGGCGGCGCCGGGAAGGGCGAGCGCGATGCGGCGGAAATCGGCGGCGTTGGTCATGCGCAGCGCCTCATCGACTGGACACGCGAGGATACGCGCTGGCCAGACGCTGGGCAACGCGCGCCGCCGTCGGCGGATAGGCTCGCTTCCGGGACGCGAAACAAAGCGCCGCCTTCCCAGTTTCTTCCCCACGCCTGGGCGCGTGATCCACGTCCAAGGCCGCACAGACCATGGCCACCAAACAAGGAGTTTCCAATGCAAGCGACCTGGGAACCTCATGAAAAGCACGGGCAGCTTACGGCTCAAGCAGATCTGCCCGATGTGGTGTTCGCTTTTCCGAAGCAACGCAAGGAGCCGCTGACCGACGCGGCGCACGTTCGCAACGCGGTCGCGCGGTTCGATCAGGTCATCGACGTGCCCGACGAGGATCGGAAACTGGCCTTCGCCAACATAGAGAAGGCGGCCAATCACTATGGCGTCGACCTTTCCGAGACGTCATGGCGCGAACTCGGCGTTCATCCGCAAACCAATCGCAAGCAAGCCGCCGCCAAAGCCGTCAAGACCAAGCGCAAGCGCGGAGAACTCAAGTCCGCCGCCGCCAAAGGCGCCGCGACCCGCAAGCGCGAACGTGAGCGGCGAGGCGGGTAGCCGCCGGCGCGTCAATCAAGCGTGAGTTCGAGCCGGGCTCGCCCGTCAAGCCCGCAGCTTCCGTTTGAGCCAGTAGGCGAAGGCTTGCG
>DATNBG010000631.1:0-9924 GCA_035572075.1 Roseiarcus sp.
ACCCGCCGCGTGACCGTTCTCGGGCAGGCGGCGCAGGTCGTATTTGATCCCGCGCGCCTTGAGCTTCGCCACATAGGCCGAAGGGCCGGTCCCGAAAAAGGCGATATGGTCGAGCACGCCGCCGCCCTCGGGGATGGATGGCCGCTCCACCACATGCAGGATCGCCTTGCCGTCGTTATAGAGCCAGGCGCCGGGGAACGAGAACGCCGGCCGCGGGCCGGAGGTGAAGCCGAGGATGTCGCTATAGAAGGCGACCGTCTTTTCGGCGTTGGTGGTCAGGATGGTGAAATGGTCCATCCGGGCGATCGGCATGGGGCTCTTCCCTCTCTCGCGTCCGCGGCGCGCCGCGACAGACTCGTCGCCTCCGCATGCGCCTGTCAAGTCTACGAGCAGTCGCCCCAAAGCGAATCGGAGTGGGCCAATCGGGCCCGGGCGACCGGGCTCGGCCCCATGCTATAGATGAGCCGGCCGAGGGAGCGTCTCGATGATCGCCGAGATTTCATCGCATCGAAAGAAACTGGAGGAATTGTGCCGCCAGTTCCACGTGCGCCGCCTCGACCTGTTCGGCTCGGCCACGGGCGGCGATTTCAACGCCGAGCGCAGCGACCTCGACTTCCTGGTGGAGTTCGAGCCCGCGCCGCCCGGCGGCTACGCCGACGCCTTTTTCGGCCTTAAGGAGTCGTTGGAGCAGCTTTTCGGCCGGCCGGTGGACCTGGTCGCCGCCGCGGCGATCCGCAATCCCTATTTCCGCGAGAGCGTAGAGGGCGCCAAGGTCCCCCTTTATGCGGCGTGAAGCGAAGAGATATCTCTACGACGTCGCGCAAGCTGCCGATCTGATCGCGCAGTTTACCGCCGGCAAGACATTCCAGGACTATCTCAACGACCCGATGCTGCGCGCCGCGGTGGAGCGCAAGTTTGAGATCATAGGCGAGGCCCTGGCCCAGCTCGCCAAACGCGACCGCTTCGCGGCTGCGCGCGTCGGGCAGCACCAGCGGATCATCGCATTTCGCAACATTCTGGTTCACGGTTATGCGGACGTGGACGATCAACTCGTCTGGGACATTGTCGAGAGCAAGCTCGCCAACTTGCGCGCGGACATCGCCGCACTGCTCCGCGAACCATGAGCGCCGCCCGGACGGGAACACGCGCGCTGGGGGAGGAGCGTCCAATGGCTGAGGCCCGATGCCGTTGCGGCGCTCTCACGCTCACCCTCAAGGAACCGCCGAGATTGATCGTCGCCTGTCACTGCCTCGACTGCCAGCGGAGAACCGGCGCGCCGTTCGGCGTCGGCGCCTTCTATCCGGCCGAGGCGGTCGCCATTTCCGGCGCCTCGAAAGAGTTCATCCGCGATGCGGCGAGCGGCGGAAAGGTCCGCAGCGCCTTTTGTCCAAACTGCGGGTCGACGGTCTATTGGAGGGCCGACAGCCTGCCCTCGCTGATCGCCGTCGCGGTCGGCGCGCTGGCGGACCCGAACACTCCCGCACCCGCGAGATCGGTTTTTGAGCGGTCGAAACATGCGTGGGTTCACATCGACGGCGCCGAACACTTCCCGCAAAGCAGCGCGGCGAAACATTCAGGCCCAGACGCCGCAGGATGAACCGCGGGAATTTGACATCGCCCAATTTGACAGGCGCGCCGCGCCCGACGCAGGCTTCCCCCCATGAGCGACAACGCGAACAAGGCCGCCGAGGGCGAGCTCGGCATTCTCGCCCGCCGCAGAATCGAGGCCGCGATCATCAAGCCGATCTATGACGAGATGCGCGAGGCTCTCGGCGAGACGCAGGCCCGCGACATCCTTCGCCGCGCCATCCGCCGCGCGGCGATCGAGGCCGGGGCCGAGATGGCGTCGCGCGTCGAGGGGGAAGCGGATCTCGAGAGCTTCAAGGCGATCCAGCACTTGTGGACCAGGGACGACGCGCTGACCATCGAGGTCATCGACGATAAGCCCGGCGTGTTCGACTTCAACGTCAGGCGCTGCCGCTATGCCGAGACCTATCGCGCCATGGGACTCGGCGCGATCGGCGACATCCTATCCTGCAACCGCGACGGCGCGTTCTGCGAGGGCTACGATCCGCGCATCGAGCTGACAAGGACCCAGACCATCATGGGCGGCGCGAGCCATTGCGACTTCCGCTACCGGTCGGCCCCGAAGCCGGGGACTTGAGCGCCGCCGGCCTGCGCGCCCTTCCCTCGGCGCGGCGGGATGAGGCGTCCCGAAAAATGCGATAGAGGTTCGAGCTGTCTTCGTTCGCCGAAGCGAGACTGGAGAGAGAGATGCGCCTGGTGTTCGCTTTAGTCGCATGCGTGTCGGCCTTGGCCGCCGCCTCGCCCGCGTCGGCGATCGAGCGCCTGATCGACACCGCCAACGACCGCTGGATCGAAGTCACGGGCGAAGGCGCCGTCATGGCCGCGCCCGACTTCGCCCGCGTGACCCTCGGCGTCACAACCACGGGCAAGAGCGCGGGCGAAGCGATGGAAGCCAACGCAAAAGCGGCGAACGCCCTCGTTTCGCTCGTCAAGGCCGAAGGGGTCGCCCCCGCCGACATCCAGACCTCCAACGTCTCGATTTCGCCGATGTTCTCGCAAAGCCCGCGCGGCGAGCAAAGTCCTCCAACGATTACCGGCTACAGCGTCAGCAATCATCTGACCGTCACCGTCCGCGACCTTCCGCGCCTGGGCAGCCTCCTCGACAAGGCCGTGGCGGCCGGGGCGAACTCGGCCTACGGCGTCAGCTTCGGCCACAACGATCTCAGCGCCCTCCTCGACAAGGCGCGCCCGCTCGCGGTCGCCGACGCGAGGCGCAAGGCCGAGATCTACGCCAAAGCGGGAGGCGCCAACCTCGGCCGGCTCATGACCCTGGCCGAAGAGGCCGGCCCGCAACCGCCCGTCGCCTTCGCCTCGCGCGCTTACGTCCAGGCCGCGGCGGCGCCGACGCCGATCGAGGCGGGCGAGGACAAGCTGATCGTGACCGTCACCGCGCGTTTCGAACTGACCCCGTGAGCGGCCGAATTCCGGACCTCGCCGGCCAGCCGCCAGACGCTGCAGGAATGACGCATTCTCTTGACAAAAAACAGAAGCATGGGTTACGGTTATCCTGAATGTCAGGATCGAGACGGATTGAAACAGGCTGCATAGGAACCATGAGACAGTTTGCACACAACTTGAGACGCGAGTCGATTTTTTTTCTTTTTTTGCGCGTAACCCATTGAAAAGTCCCGATTCCACCAAATAAATCCAAGGAAATCCAAGGGTTTTTGGTTTGTTTTTGTTTGGATTGGCTTGGCGGGAACTCGCGCCCTGGTTGAATCCGGGGGTCGGGTAGCCAGGCGGCCGGCCGCAAGGCGGGTCGCCGCGCCCGGCGCCGCCAATCGTCTTAGCCCGAGTTCGATCAGGAGGTCCGCATGTGCCGCAACATCCGCCCTTTGTTCAATTTCGAGCCGCCCGCGACGGACGAGGAGATCCGCGCCTCCGCGCTTCAGTTCGTGCGCAAGGTGAGCGGCTTCGCCAGGCCCTCGCAGGCCAATGCGCAAGCGTTCGAGCGCGCGGTCGACGAGGTCGCGGACGCGGCCCGCAAGCTCATCCTCTCCCTACAGAGCGCGGCGCCCCCTCGCGACCGCGAGACCGAGGCAAGGAAGGCGCGGGAGCGGTCCAGGCTGCGGTTTGGGTAGAGGCGCGCCCCTCACCCGCCACGATAGGCGCTTGTCGCGGGCGGGCGCCAGCCCCCGAGCGCGCCCTCGCGCGGGCGGAAGATCTCGACCTTGAGCGGATGGCAGCGCGCCTCATCGCTCGAATGCGAGGATCCGCAATCGCCGCCCGGGCAGGCCGAGAGCGCGGCGATGAGGTCGATCTCGGCGAAGAATTCGATGAAGTCTCCCGGCCTGACCGGGCTCGCCTTCATGAAGTAGCGGTGGGTCGCGCGCTCGAAGCCGGTGCACATGAAGACGTTGAGCACGTCGTGGACATGGGGCTCAGCCTCGCGAAAGGAGAGGCTCATACGCTCCGCCAGCGCCCGCGCGAGGTTCGAATGGCAGCAATGGTGATAGTCGCCCCCGGTCAGGAGCCGGTTGGTGTAAGGGTCGCAGCGGGTTCCGATCACGTCGTGAACGCCCGCCCCGTCGGCGTCGAAGCCGTACCAGCCGAGCGTGTCGCACGTGATGGTCGCCATCGGGCGGAGATAGGGGAGCGCGCTCCACAGCCGCGCGCCGGTCGTCACATGCGTCGCATTCAGCGCTCGCGTTTTTCCGCTGAAGAACCGTTCGGCGAGATTTGTCGCGCTCCACAGGTTGAGGTCGCCGACCTGCGGGCCCTCGATGCTGACGATGCGAAAGAACTGCCCGGCGGATACGTCGAACGCCCGCCCCTCGCGCGGCGGGACGATCGTCTCGCCGATCTTCGCCATGCCCTCCCGCGCGCCCTCGTAGAACGCCGCATCGTAAGGGGGCAGCCCGCCCAGCGCATAGACGATGACGGGTTTGGCGGCGCGCCGCTCATCGGCGTCGGCGGGAGGCTCTGTCCGGGGCGGGCTCATCGTGACGGCGAAGCGAAGCAGGATTGCCGAAAAGCGGACACCGGTTTTCGGCTAAAAATCCTGCGAAATCAAGAGAATCCAAGCAGGATTGCGTTGGCTCGCCAACGAAATTCTGCTTAGCGCGCCGCGAAAAAGCGGAAGCCGGCCGTCGCTCGGGCGGCGCCGCTGGGATCGGACTCGAATCAGAAATAACGCGAATTTATTTGCGTAAAGCAGAACCCAGTGATATAGACTCACCCGGGCGCCGAACGCGAGAAGCCGCTGGGCGCGGCACGGGAGAAGTGAAGCCATGGCGACGATCGCCTGCGAACCGCCGGAGACTTGGACGGATGACCCCGGACCCCTCCGCTGCCCGCGCTGTCACGGGCCCCTCGCCCGGAGGGAGGCCGGGTTCGCCTGCGCGGGGTCATGCGGCGCGATCTTCCCCATTCGGGACGGCGTGCTCATCGCGGGCGACGCTCCGATCGATGACAACAAGATCGCGGCCGATTTCTACGACAACGGCCAATGGCAAAAGGTCAGGCCCTGGGAGACCCTGTTCTGGTGGCTCCACGGAGGCGAAAGGCGGGCGCGCGACATCGTTCTCCGGCGCCTTCCGCAGGCCCCCGGCGTTCGTCTGCTCGATGTCGCCATCGGCGACGGCGTCTACACGAGCTGGCTGCCAAACGACTGGCCGATCGTCGGCATCGACGTCTCCGCGACTCAGCTGGCGGCCTCCCGGCGCCGCAACGCCGGGCGGAACCTTAAGCTGATCCTCGGCGAAGCCGAGGACATGCCCTTCCGTGACCGCCAATTCGACGCCGTCCTCAGCATCGGCGGTTTCAACCACTTCAACGATCCCGAGAAGGCGCTGAGCGAAATGGCGCGGGTCGCGAAGTCCGGCGCCCCCGTGCTCGTCGCCGACGAGACGCCCGATTCCTTCAACATCGGCTGCCGGCTGGGCTTGCCGAAGCTGAACCACTGGATCGCCGCCCGGGTCCTACGCATGGGCGACGCCTTCGCCGACCTGGTCGAGCGCCATCGCAATCTCGACATCGCCGCCATCGGCCGCCGCGTCCTCGCCGACAGCCGCTATGAGTTGATCTGGCGCGGCGAGGGGTACCTCTTGACCGGCGCCGCCCCGTGATTTGAGCTTTTGAGAGCGACCGCCAAGTTGGCCGGGATTTGGAGAGCGGCGTCGACTGACGCCGCCCGGCCGGGTCCATAGCCCTCTCTCGAGACAGGCGGCATGGCATGAAATTATCACCACATCTATTTGGAATCATTGGCATATGCGGTATTTGCCGCTCGAGTCATGCCGCTCGATGTCGATGTGCATATTGTTAGCGTGGAACGCATCTGCGCCGGGACCCAGGACCGTCGTGAACCAGCCGCACGCGGCCGTCCGTAAGGCGCGGAAGTACGAGGCTTCGTCCGTGTCCGCCTGCCGCTCGACCACGACCCGCCGCTTGTCCGCGAACGAGACCGCGGCAAGATCCACCGCCAACCCCCGGCCATGGGCGCTGATCTTGGCGCCGGCGACGCGATCCTGGGTCCGGCACTCGTAGCCAGGGCCGGTTTCGATCGCCGCGACCTTGGCGCGCAGCATGGCCTGCCCGAGCGGCGCGACGACCAGGCGGACATAGTCGGCGAGCACCGCGGCGAACGCGCAGTCGAGCAGCGGCCGGTCGGGGAGGCTCACGATGTCGCCTCCGAGGCTCGTGACCGACGATAGCCGCACCGGCTCCTCGATCCCGCATCCCTCGACCGGCGCCGGCGGGGCGGGCGCTGCCTCCGCGGCCGCGCCGCTCGCGACCAGTCTCGCGAGACAGGCCTCCGCGCCTTCGCTCGGCGCCTGGGGCGGCGGCTCGGGCGCCGCCTTGGCGGGCGGGGCGAACTCCGCGGGCCGGGGCGGCGGCAACGGCGGCTCGTCCGCCATCGCTCGGATCGAGGCGCAGACGCCAAGGGCGAGGCCCACCAGCGCCAATGCCGAGCGGTGCGCTCTCCGAAGTGAAGGCGCTGTCATTGCAGCTCCGCGTAACCGTTTGACAATGTGGAGGCTCGGCCGAAATCCTTCTGCTGTTCCGAGCCGCCTCACGGCGCCAATTCGTCAAGCAGCGACTTGGCCTGCCGCAGGTCGAGCGTATCGAAGCCTTGCGTGAACCAGCTATGGACTGGCGCCAGAATTTCGCGCGCCGGTCTCCGCCTGCCTTGAGCGATGAATAGCCGCGCCATGCTCGTCGCCGCCCGAAGCTCCCAGGACCTTGCCAGCTGCCGACGCGCAACCACGAGCGCCCGGGCGAAATAGGCTTCCGCCTTGGCCGCGTCGGGCTCCGGCGACATGAGCGCAATCTCTCCGGCGACGCGATTGAGTTCGGCGTCGTGCCAGTCCTCCTTCGTCATTTCGATTGCTTTCGCCGCTTCGTCGATGTTGGTCCAGGCCTCGCTCAGACGACCGGTGTGCGCGTTGGCCCTCGCGAGGTAGGACAAAAACAGCGGCGTCCACATCGTGGAGCCGGTGGATCGCATCGCCTCGACGCCGGAGGTGATCAATCGAGCGGCATCCGCCGATTGCCCGGCGAGCTCCGCCAGACAGCCGCGCTGCATCAGCCCCCACGCTCCCCAAAAGGTCGAACTCATTTGACTCTGCAGAGGAACATATTCGTCGACGAGCGCCGCCGCGGCCGTGTAAGCGCCACAGCGGATATGAGTCCAGAAGCTGAAGTTCAGCACGTAGATCAGCGTCGGCGCGTGGCGGGCGTCGCGCGTGAGCTCGAGGGCGCGCCTGGCGTCGGCGAGCGCGTTCTCCGGGTAGCCAAGCAGCCACCACGCAATCGCCCTCCAGGACAAGCTCGCCGCGCCGATGTCCTGACCGAACAGAATTGCAAGGCGCCCGTGCTCGGCGGGATCGTAGAGTTCGACCGCGCGATCGAAATGGGTTCGCCCCTCTTCGATCTTCCCCGCGTGTAGGAGAGACAAGCCCATGAGCCGAAGCTCGAGCAACACGTCGCCGTTGAAGGCGACAAGGTTCGCGACCCAAAAGCCGTAGAGGACGGAGAACAGCAATAGCGGATCGTCCGGAGGCTCTCCGAGCGCCTCGGACTGTTCGATGAGGAGATGCGCGCGCTCGACCGCGGCCCGGGTTTCGGGCGCGGCGTAACCGCGAACGTGCAGGAGCGGGGTGATGAGTTCGACCTGAAGCTTGATCTCCTCGCGACGCAGCTCGGGCGTGCTCGGCAAAGTCGCGATCAGGTCGAGCGCGCGTTTGAGCTGCTCTTGCGGCATCGAGCTTGTCGAGTTTTGCGCTCGGCGTATCGTCGCGCGCGAAGCCCGCTGCGCGTTCAAACTGACCGATGACCGGATGAAGCGCGCTGTTGGTCTGCTGCGGGGAGCAGAAATAGCGCAATCGCGTATGCCGCTCGCCCTCGAGAAATTCGACGATCGCCGCAGTGAGGCGGGATTTTCCAATGCCGGGCTCGCCGCAGAGCAGCACAGCCTGGTTGCCCTTGGCCGACTGCAACCAGTGACGCCGCAGCAAGTCGCGCTCTTCCTGGCGGCCGGCGAGGGCGGTCATCCCGCTCGCGTGCAGCGCCTCGAAGCGGCTCGTCGTGGAGCTCGGCCGCAGCACGGCCCAGGTCTGCACCGGAGCGGCGATGCCCTTCAAGGTTTTCGTCCCGAGGTCTTCGAACTCGAACAGATCGCCAAGAAGCCTTCGCGTGCTTTCGCCGATGACGACCGTGTTCGGCTCGGCGATGTGCTGCAGACGGGCTGCGAGGTTCGGGGTCTCGCCGACGATGCCCGGGGCCAGATTGCCCACCACCACCACCCCGGTGGCGATGCCAACCCTGAGCTTTTGGGGAACACGCGTGTTGAGATCCGTGACGGCGGCGATCAGACCGAGCCCTGCCCGCACCGCCCGCTCAGCGTCGTCCTCGTGGGCGCGGGGATAGCCAAAGTACGCCAGGATGCCGTCCCCCATATATTGAGCGACGGTTCCGCCGAACTCGCTTACGGTTTCGCTCGCGCAGCTCGTATAGGCCGAAAAGACGTCCCGCAGATCCTCCGGATCCATGCCGGTGGAGAGCGCCGTCGACCCGACCAGGTCGGCGAACATGACGGTGAGTTGCCGGCGTTCGGCGCCTTTTAGTCGTTGTGGCCCGGGCGCGGCGGGGAATAGAGGTTTGGGGGCGAGTTCGGCGATCAACCGCATGAGTCGCCGGCGATCCCCCAGAAGGACGCCAAGCTCCCTGAGATCCTCGTCGCTAAGGTCCGGCAGGATGGAAAGATCAATCCGGTTTGCGGCAAAGCGGTCCGCGTATTCGGACAGGCCGTGCGAACTCAGCCACCTCTCTGATCCCAGGCATCCCCGCTCTCTCCGCAAGCTTGGGGGCCTTCGTTTCCTTAGACGCCGGTTCGGCGCATTGCACTCGCGGCTTTGGCGCCTCCGTCAAAATCCGCGGCCGACGTTTCACTGGGACGGCCGGGGATCCAGAACACATCCCTATCACACTGCGCGGCGCGCACAATCCGAGCCCAAGCGCCGCGTCGCGCGAGGCGGTCAATGCTGGCGACGGCCTATCGGCCCGCCCTTGACAGGGCTGAAGCCGAGAAAGCAAATCGGGCGGAGGGCGACCGGGACAGCGGGCGACAGGGGAGCAAGCGGCCCCAACAACTCCCGACAGGACGCCGCCCGGCGCGAATGGGCGAAGGAGACAAGCCATGCCGGCCACCATCGGTCTCGGATCAACGGGAGACGACGTCAAACGCCTGCAGCGCGCGCTCGCGCGGCAATTGCTCTGGAATCCGTTCGGGCCGATCACCGGCGTGTTCGACGCTTCGCTAGAGACCAGCGTCAAAGACTTTCAGCAATCGAACGGCTTGACCGCCGACGGCGTCGTTGGGCCTGCGACCTGGGCGAAGCTGCCCGCCTATCGCGAAGCCTCTCCGACCTTGTCGAAGGGATCGCTCGGACCCGGCGTCGCCTGGCTCCAGCAGGCGCTGGCCGGAAAGGATATCGGCGTCAGCTTCCCGCCCTATACCGGCGCGATCGATGGGGTTTTCGGGCCGCTCACCGATACCGCGCTGCGCGGGTTGCAGACTTGGGCGAACGTCCCCGTCACCGGCGTCGCCGACGACGCCACGTGGTTCGTCTGGATGACCCCCGGCTCCGCCCAGCAGCTGACCCTCGAAGGCGCCTGCGGGTTCCTCAATAAGCTCGGAGCGTAGGCAGCGCGAGGTGGGAGCACGCGCCAGTAAACGCTTCTTAAACGCGCCTAAGCGCGCTTAAACGCTAGTAAATTCGCTGGCGTTTACTAGCGTTTATTTTTGCGAATCGGGACTTTTCAATGGGTTACACGCGATCCAAAATAAATTTTTTTCTCTTCAGTTGTGACAACCAGATCTCCGGTTGTGTAAGC
>DATNBG010000632.1:0-2255 GCA_035572075.1 Roseiarcus sp.
CGGGCAGCCGTCGACGACGCACCCGATTCCCGGCCCATGGCTTTCGCCGAAGGTGGTGACGCGAAACAGATGTCCGAAGGTGTTGTGGGACATGGCGGAACCGACGTTCATACGGGAGCGCGGTGCGCCGCGTCAAACCGCATAGGGCGTCCGGGAAGGACGCCCGTCCGAGGACGGGCTATGGCGGCGCCCGATTCCCGCCACGCTATATTCATCGCCAATTCATGCTGAGGGGCGCATGCCCTCGCCCCGCCAAAACGGCCATGAGTCGAACGGCAGGACATGGAGAATGTAAAATGCTGAAGACACTGACCGCTATCGGGATCGGCGCCGCGATCGCATTCGCGCCTCTCGCCGCGCTCGCCCAGACCGACACCACGACGGCGCCTGCCGCCGCCCCCGCCGCGAGCGATAAGATGGCGCCGGCGAAGGACTCGATGAAGAAGTCCACGAAGCACAAGAAGCACATGGCCAAGAAGGCGAAGAAGGCGGCGAAGCCCGCGGAAGACGCGGCGCCCGCCGCTCCGGCCGAGGCGCCGAAGAACTAAGCCGCCGGGCGGACCACAGACCCGAACGCACGGCGAGCCGCCCCATCTCCTCCGATGGGGCGGCTTTTTTTGCCCCTCGATTGTCGCTTTCGGCGCGCGATCGCCCATGTCAAAGTCCCGCGCATCGCCGCGCGCTCGAGGAGGCGCAATTGCCGAGCGCCGAGTTCTTCTACGAGTTCGCGAGCACCTATTCCTATCCGGCGGCGCTCAGGGTCGGCGCGCTTGCGGACAGGCGAGGCGTGCGCCTCGTCTGGCGTCCGTTCCTGCTCGGGCCGATCTTCGCGGCGCAAGGCTGGCGCGACTCGCCGTTCAACATCTATCCGGCCAAGGGCCGCTACATGTGGCGCGACCTCGAGCGGACCTGCGAGGCGATGGGGGTTCCGCTCAAGCGGCCCGAGCCTTTTCCACAGCCGAGCCTGCTCGCGGCGCGAGTCGCGCTCGCGCTTCAGGGCGAGGAGCGGGTGAATTTCTCGCGCCGGGTCTTCGCCGCCGAATTCGGCGACGGCGCGCCGATCGGCGACCGGGCGACGCTCGGCGCGCTCATCGCCGCATGCGGCGTCGATCCGGCGGCCGCGTTCGAGCGAGCCGAGAGCGACGCCAACAAGGCGCTGCTCAAGGCCGAATGCGCGCGGGCGGCGGAGATCGGGATCATCGGCGCGCCGTGTCTCGTCACGGCGGACGGCGAGGTGTTCTGGGGCAACGACCGGCTCGAACAGGGGCTCGACTGGGCCGCGCGGGGGTAGACGCGACGGGCCGGACCGGGGTCTCGGAGGCTGTTTTCTGTTTCACGTGAAACAGGTCGGCGCGCCTCGAATAAAGGGAAACTTGCCGGCGCCATTTCCGAGTCCGTTTTGAGCGATTCCAATCGCTTGCGGCGCCATTTCCGATTCGCGGACTCGCGCGACGTCCGCCGCGCGGGGCCTTCAAGCCGCGATTTCGCGAAACGAAATGAGCGGTTTCGCGGCGAGGCCGTAAGTCATTGATATCATTGATGGCTGCGAAATCGGGTGTTTCGCGGGATCGTTTGTTTTCAATGGCTTGACCCCCATTTCATTTCGCGCGAATCGCGAGCGGCCCGAGCGGCGCGCCGATGAGACGGGAAGCCCGGCCTTGGCGCTTCATTCTGGAAAACAGTAACATGCGCTCGCCGGCCCGTCAAGACAATGCCGCTTTTTTGCAACTCCGCCCTCGAGCAGGCGGGCTGCCGGCCTGAGACGAAATCCGGCTGATCGACTCATTGAATGTCATACCCCGACGGCCGCGAAGCGGTCGATCGGGAATCCGCAATCTCGCCCGTCGGCGTCCGGGACTCCGGGATTCCCGGCCAGACCTTCCCCCCGGATCGCACTCCGGGGGCTGCCGGGAATGACAGGCAAAGAACGCCTGGATAGTCTCGGAGGTCAAGCGCTTCCGCGCTTCTCGAGCGCCCGCGCGCGGATCGCGGACAAGGTGGTCGTCGGCGTGATCGCGTCGGGATCGACCCTGACATGAATGATGGACGGCAGCCCGCAGGCCAGCGCCCTCTCGTAAGCGGGCATGAACTCCGCCGTCTCCTCCACCGTTTCGCCGTGGCCGCCGAACGCGCGCGCATAGGCCGCGAAATCGGGATTGCTGAGCGCGGTTGCGATGACCCGCCCGGGATATTCGCGCTCCTGGTGCATGCGGATCGTGCCATACATGCCATTGTCGATCAGAACCACGATGATT
>DATNBG010000633.1:0-11047 GCA_035572075.1 Roseiarcus sp.
CTCTCCTCGACCAATGGACAAATCCAGTAGGCGCGCGCGCCGAGGCTAAGCGCCTGCGAGAGGCGGGCCACGACCTCGTCGAGCCGTTCGATCGGGAGGACGCGGGTTTCGATGGGCTTTCGTCCCGGCGGCTTCTCGTGCAAGGCCGAGACATCCATGTCGCCGAAATAGGCGAGGACGAGCGAGCGGGGGATCGGGGTCGCCGTCATCGCCAGGAGATCGACAGCGGCGCCCTTGGAGGCGAGCGCGAGCCGCTGGCGCACGCCGAACCGGTGCTGCTCGTCGACCACCGCGAGCCCGAGATCGGCGAAGGCGACGCCTTCCTGGAACAGGGCGTGAGTGCCGACCGCGATGTCGATTTCGCCCTCAGCCAGCGCGGCGAGGGAGGCGCGGCGGGCGGCGGCCTTGTCGCGGCCGGTGAGCAGCGCGATGCGGAGGCCGGCGCTCGCCGCCATGGGCGCGATGCGCTCATAGTGCTGGCGGGCGAGAATCTCGGTCGGCGCCATCATCGCCGCCTGCCTGCCGGCCTCGACCACGTCGGCCATCGCGATCAGCGCGACCACCGTCTTGCCCGATCCGACGTCGCCCTGCAGCAGTCTCAGCATGCGCTTGCCCGCCCTGAGATCGGCCCGGATCTCATCGAGCGCCCGTCTTTGCGCGCCGGTGAGCGAAAAGGGCAGGGCCGCCTCGATCCGCCGGGCGAGAGCGCCTTGGGCCTCATGCGCGCGGCCGGGGATCGCCCGCATGCGCGCCCGCATGAGCAGGAGCGCGAGCTGGTTGGCGAGGAGTTCGTCATAGGCGAGCCGCGTCGCCGCTGCGCCTGAGGGGTCGATGTCTTCCGGGGTCCTGGGCCGGTGCATCGCCTGAAGCGCCTCGGCGAAGCCCGGCAGTTTCAATTCGCTTAAGGCTTTCCCGCCGATCCATTCCGGCAGCCGAGGGGCGCGTTTCAGCGCGCCCTCCGCGGCGCGGGCGACGGTGCGCTGATAGAGGCCCTCGGTCAGCCCATAGACCGGCTCGACCGCGGGCAGCCGGTCGAGTTCCTCCGCGTTCATCACCCGGTCCGGATGAACCATCTGGCGGAGTCCGTCCCAGAGCTCGAGCTTGCCCGAAATCCAGCGGGTCGCGCCGATCGGCAGGCGAGAGCGCACCCAATCGTGATTGGCGAGGAAGAACACCAGTTCGACGTCTCCGGTGTCGTCCTCGACCAGCACCTTGAACGGCGCCCGCGAGCGCCGGCCTGGCTCGCGATGCTCGGTCACCTTGGCCTCGATGGTGACGATTGAGCCCGGAACCGCGTCGCGGATCTTGGGGCGCGCGCGCCGGTCGACCGTCGCCTGCGGCAGGTGGAACAGGACGTCGACGACCCGAGCGCCGTCGGGTTTGCCGAGCAGGCGGTCGAACAGCTTGGCGTTCTTCGGCCCGATCCCCGGCAGGGCGGAGGCTGGCGCGAACAGCGGATCGAGGAGCGAGGGGCGCATCAAGCGCGCTCTAGCCGCGCCCAACCGCCGCGGCAAGCGCGGCGGGCCGGAGCTCTGCGGATGCAACCGTCGCGTGCATTCCCTGCGAGCAAAAGCAAATAAATGCCAGCAAGACGCCAGCAAATGCTAGCAAGTGCTAGTAAAAGTGCTGGCGTTTACTAGCGCTTATTTTTTCGAATCGGGACTTTTCAATGGGTTACGGGCGAAAACAATTAAAAAATCTTTCCCCATGCCACAGCGTGTCTCGAATGTCACAATCGTCTCGCGACTCCTGAATCGGCCGGCCCGGAGGAGCGCGGCCCGGATTTCGTCCATGGGAAGATGAAAGCACAGGATTCGGGATTACGCAAGAAATTGTCGCTTTTTCGAATCCGGCCGCCGCCGCGCGCCGGGCGGACGGCCTGGATTCCCGATCGGCCGCTTCGCAGCCGGAATGACATGGATGAATCGATCATCGGTATTGCCAGGCTCAACCTGGAAAGACCAGGAAACCCGCTCGCGGGAAATGGACCAGGATCTCGCCGACCTTCGTCGAGACGGCGGATCGGCTTGACAGGAACGTAAGGAGAACTTATAGTGAACCTATCCTGATCGAGGAGACCAAAATGCATCCTGTCGCCGCTCATGCGCTGCGCGATATCGCCGAGATCGCCGCCCTTGGGGCGTTCCTGATCATGATCGCACTCATGGCCCGCGCAGTCGGTTCGTGAGGCCCTATACGAGCCGCCAAGGCCCCGCCCCCGCTGCGCCGCCGCTCCGTCGGCGCGGTCGAGGGCAGCGCGTCGGCCTTCACGCGGCTGAGGCTCCAAGGGTGACCGGCGGGCGAAGGCGCGATGGCGACGGAGCGGACGGAAATGGCGCAAGAGCTCGAAACCGACTCGCAAATGGCGCGGGCCGGATTCTCTTGCTCAAGAGGCCAAGCTGTTTCATGTGGAAACAGAAAACGTGGGGCCCAGCTTGAGCGGAAAGGCGCCCGAGCATGCGCGCCGGCGGGTCAGGCCTTCCGCCGCCCCGCCCGCGCCCCCTGGTCGAGTTCGGGATAGCGGCGGAAAACGCCCGATTCATTGAAGGGAATCCGCCGGTCCGAGGCGAGATAGGCGGCGACGCCCGGAAGCGCCGCGACCGCAGCGGCCAGCGCGGCAATCGCCGGATAGAGCTTGCCGGCGTCCGCGAACGCGCGCGGGAAGGCGTAAGTCAAGCCCGCCCAGACCTGGAACAGCGAGAGGTCCACGGCGGTGAGGTCGCGCCCGACAGCATGCGCTGGTCCGGCCGGATTGCCGGCGAGCACGCGCTCGAAATAGCCGAGGTACTTTGGCGCCCGGTGCTTCAGAAACGCCGCGGCGCGCGCCTTGGCCTCTTTTCTCTGGTCCTCGTAGTAGAGCTCGGTCGAGATCGGATGATGCGTGTCGTGAACCTCGGACACGAAATCGGTGATCGTGAGCTGGAGCCCGCGGGCGAAAATGCGGCCTGCCTCGTCCTTCGGCGCAAGGCCGAGCTTGGGGCCGAGATAGTCGAGAATGTTCGCGACATGTGAAACGACCACGTCGCCGTCGCGCAGGAACGGCGGCGCGAACGGAGTCTGCGGCGCGCCGCCCTCGAGCATCGCCGCCAGCGCCTTCACGCCGCGCCCGGGCCCCCGCTCGCGCGCGACGTCGACATAGGGCGCCCCCTTGGCCTCGAGCGCGAGGCGCACGAACTCGCCGCGTCCCTGGATGCCCGGCCAATAGAAGAGTTCATAGGCCATCGCGCCCTTCCCCTGTTCGACGAGCCTCACGTCAGCGGCCGCATGCGGTCGGCGGCCTTGGCGTAGCGGCGCGCATAGTCAAGCAGCTCGCCGTCGGTCGGATGGTCCGCTTTTTCCACGCCCTCGACACGCGTCCGGATCGCGGGATGCTTCTCGGCGAGGAATTTGGCGAACATGTCCTTCTCCTGCGCCGGGCCGACGATGAGGATGGCGCCGGCGCCAGCGATTGTCCGGGCCACCTCCTCGAAGAACGGCTTGTTCTCCTCGATCCGGTGGCCGGAGCGCGGCTCGCGGGCGTGAAGGTCGCGGACGACATGATCGCGGACCACCGTCCTGTCCGCCTCCTCGACATTGAACTGGAAGATGCGCGCGCGCTTGTGATCGATCCAGACGACGGAGTGATAATGATCGACCATCGGGCCCTCCCGGCAAGGAACGGCGACCCTACCGCGCCCGGCGAGGCTGCGCTATGACGCGCTTCATGCGGAAAACCGGCAAGGCGGCGGCGACGGCCGCCGCTCCCCCCGGCAAGGCGGGGCTTTATGAGATCGGCGAGGACGAAGCGGGCATGCGGCTCGACCGCTGGCTCCATCGCCGGTTTCCCGAGGTCGCGAATTCGCACCTGATGCGGATCGTGCGCAAGGGCGAGGTGCGCGTGTCGGGAAAGCGGGCGGACGTTTCGACCCGGCTTGAGGCCGGCGAGAACGTGCGCGTGCCGCCGCTCCGGCTCGCCGCGGCGGAGGGTCCGGCGGTCGGCCGGGCCTGTCCCGGCGACCTCGAGGCGATCCGCGCGATGACGCTCTACGAGGATCGCGACGTCCTTGTGCTGAACAAGCCCTACGGCCTGGCGGTCCAGGGCGGCTCCGGGACGAAACGCCACATCGACGGCATGCTGGCCGCGCTCGCCGATAGCCAAGGCAATCGGCCGGTTCTCGTCCATCGGCTCGACCGCGACACGTCGGGCGTGCTGCTCGTCGCCAAATCGCGAAAGATGGCGGCCGAACTCGGCGAAATCTTCCGCTCGCGCCGGGCGAAGAAGATCTATTGGGCTTTGGTCGAGGGCGTGCCGAAGCCGGCGCAGGGGCGCATCTCGATGTTTCTCGCCAAGGGCGAGGGCATGGGGGCCCGTGTCGGCAAAACGACGGGCAGGGCGGAGCTCGAGCGGATGCGGGTCGCAAAACATGGCGATCCCGACGCTCAGCATTCGCTGACCCTCTACGCGGTCGTCGACAAGGTCGTGCCGCGCCTCGCGTGGCTGTCGATGCGCCCGGTTACCGGCCGCACTCATCAGTTGCGCGCCCATTGCGAGGCGATCGGCCACCCGATCGTGGGCGACCCGAAATACAATCGAAGGCCCCCGAACGATCCGGCCCGCAGCGACCCGTTGCGCGCCGTTCCGCCGGGGCTCGAGCCCAGGCTGCATCTTCTCGCGCGCCGCCTGATCCTGCCCCATCCGCGCGGCGGCATGATCGACGTGACCGCGCCGTTGCCCGAGCACATGAGAAAAAGCTTCGCCATGTTCGGCTTCGACGAGAGCGAGCGCGATCCGATCGAGGACGCGCCCGATGAGTGAGCCGGGGGACGCGCCGCGCGATCCGGCGCGCGCCGCGCAGGCGAACATGCGGCCTGAGCCGGTCAGGCGCTTCTACAAGACCGCCGGGGTCGCGGAAGAGGACGGGCGGTTCGTGCTCGGTCTCGACGGCCGCCGGGCGCGCACTCCCGGCCGCAATCCTCTCGCGGCGGCGAGCCGGGCGCTCATGCTCGAGGTCGCGGCCGAATGGGACCGGCAGCGGGAGACGATCGATCCGGCCCACATGCCGCTGACGCGGCTCATGAACTCTGCGATCGACGGCGTCGCTCGCACGATGGACGAAACCCGCGCCGACATCCTGCGCTACGCCGGATCGGACCTTCTGTGCTACCGCGCCGAGGCGCCCGAGACGCTGGTTCAGCGCCAGGCCCACGCCTTCGACCCGGTTCTCCGCTGGGCGTCCGAGCGCCTGGGCGCGCGCCTCAACGTTACGGCCGGGATCGTGCATGTCGCGCAGCCCCCCGAGGCGCTCTCGAACATCGGCGCCGCGCTCGCCGCGTACGATGACCCGGTCGCGCTTGCCGCGCTGAGCGCGATGACGACGCTGACCGGGTCGGCGCTTCTGGCGCTCGCCGTTGCGCAGGCGTTCCTTAAGCCGGAAGACGCGTGGCGGGCCGCGCATATCGACGAGGATTTCGAGATCGAACGCTGGGGCGAGGACGCCGAGGCCATGGCGCGGCGCGCGGCGCGCTTGCGCGAGTTCGAGGCCGCCGCGTTCGTCGCCGCGGACGCCCGCGCGGCGCAAGCCGGCATCGCGGCCCACGGCTCTGGGGCGCCATTCGCGCTTCCGAATTGAGCCTTCTCAAGAGCTTACGGCGCCGAAATAACCTTCTCAAGGAACAGGGCTACAGACGATGCGGCGCCATCTACGAGCAGGGAAATGGCTCCATCGCGATCGGCGGCGCCAGTTCGACGGTTACTTTCGACAACAATTTGGCTGGAGGTAACGGCGGAGCGGTCTACGGGCAAAACGGAGGGGTGACCATACTCGGCGGCGACATAACGCTATCGGGCAACACAGCCACGACAGGCAACGGCGGCGCCCTCTATGCGCAAGGAAATGGAGGCGAGACGATCGGCGGCAGCGGATCGACTGTCCACATCACCGGCAACCAGGCTGGAACGAACGGCGGCGCGATCTACGCCCAAAACGGCCCGGTGACCATCAATGGCGACGTAACGCTCTCGGGCAACACGGCAGCCTCTGGCGCGGGAATTGCGCGCTGCGATTCTCGGCACGCTCAACGACCGGGTCGGCGACACTTATGAGCCCGACGGCTAAGACTCGATGTTCGCGAAAACGCCTCTGTAGCAGATTTCATATGTTCAATATCGGCGTTGCGCGGTTTGACGCGCCTCGCCGAGGACTGTGACCGGCGTCACAGCCTGCGCCGAAGAAGTGTGCACGAAAGTCAACGCGAGACCACCCGTTGGAGCCGTCTTCGCCAAGGCAACCTCATCGAGGGAGGACGAGGCATTCCGGCGCTTGGCGCCGGGCCTGGGTGGTCGAGCCAAAAAATTGTTTTTGGATTTCTGCTCCAGGAGACCGCAGCATGAAAGACGGGTCGGGATCAATTCCAACGCGCCGACGCTGAAGCAATGGGCGCAGGCCTATTGGAAAGCCGTCCATCCGTTCAATCTGCCGGGCGCCTATCCGAACTTCATGATGGACGACGAAGGGGAGGCGCGGGTCAAGGCTGGATACGGCCAAAACTACGACCGGCTTGCATCGTTGAAGAAAAAATACGACACCGCCAACCTGTTCCGAGTGAACCAGAACATCAAGCCCGCGGCGTGAGCGCGCGCCGCGGGTGGTGAGGACCCCCATGCCGATCTTCATGGACCGCCACGACATGCGGGGCGCCACGGCGGAGCAGGTCGCCGAGGCGCACCGCAGGGACGTCGACATCCAGGACCGGTATGGGGTGAAATACATGGCCTATTGGTTCGATGAGCAGAAGGGCGCCACCTTCTGCCTCGTCGAGGCGCCAGACGCAGACGCGGCCGAGCGGGTGCATCGCGAGGCGCATGGCGAAATCGCCCACGCCATCATCCCGGTCGACCTTGCCACGGTTGAGGCGTTCCTCGGCCGTATCGCCGATCCGCGCGCGGCCCCAGGCGTGTCCGCGCCGGCGGTGGATTCCGGGTTGCGCGCCGTCATGTTCACCGACATCGTCGGTTCAACCGAGATGACGGCGCGGCTTGGCGACAGCGCGGCGCTGGAACTGGTGCGGGCGCACGACGCGCTGGTCCGGCGCGGGCTCGACGCGCACGACGGACGCGAGGTCAAGCATACCGGCGACGGCATCATGGCGTCCTTCGAGAAGGCGCAAAACGCCGTGCGCTCCGCCGCCGACATCCAACGGCGCTTCGCCGCCTATAACGCCGAGGCGTCCGAGAGGCTGAGCGTGCGGATCGGCGTCCACGCGGGCGAACCGGTGACGGAACATAACGATTTGTTCGGCGCAACCGTGCAGTTCGCTTACCGGCTGTGCAGCGAAGCGGAGGCCGACACGATCGCCGTCTCCGCGCTCGTGCGCGAGTTGTGCAAGGAGGACGCGTCGCGCTTCGCGGCGCTTGGCGAGCGGCAATTGAAGGGCTTTGCCGAGAGCGCCCCGGTGTTTAGGTTTGAGTGGCGCAAGTGAGGCGAGGGGCGCCGGGGGCGCATTCGCGGCGAGCCTAAGCAGAACTCGTTGGCGAGCCAACGCAATCCTGCTTAGATTCCTTTGATTTCGCAGGATTTTTTAGCCGAAAACCGGTGTCCACTTTTCGGCAATCCTGCTTAGCGCCGGTTCCGGCTCGCGGCCCGCCATGCTATGCCCGTTTCGCCCGCCGAATCCGCGCGAAACAAGGCCAGCCCATGAAGCCCATCCTCGCCCGCCTCGACGCCCGAAGGGAGCGCGCCCGCCTCGGCGGCGGCAAGGAGCGGATCCTGGCCCAGCACGCCAAGGGCAAGCTCACCGCGCGCGAGCGCATCGAACTCCTCCTCGATCACGATTCGTTCGAGGAATTCGACATGTTCGTCGAGCACCGCTGCGACGAGTTCGGCATGGAGGCGACCAGGATTCCGGGCGACGGGGTGGTGACCGGCTGGGGCACCGTCAACGGCCGCGCGGTCTTCGTGTTCGCCAAGGATTTCACCGTGTTCGGCGGCTCCCTTAGCGAGACGCATGCTGAGAAGATCACGAAAATTCAGGACATGGCGGTCAAGAACCGGGCGCCGATCGTGGGCCTGTTCGACGCGGGCGGGGCGCGCATCCAGGAGGGGGTCGCCGCGCTCGGCGGCTATGGCGAAGTGTTCCAGCGCAATGTGCTGGCCTCCGGCGTCATCCCGCAGATTTCGGTGATCATGGGGCCCTGCGCCGGCGGCGACGTCTATTCGCCGGCGATGACCGATTTCATCTTCATGGTGCAGGGCACGAGCTACATGTTCGTGACCGGCCCGGACGTGGTCAAGACGGTGACCGGCGAGACGGTGACCGCCGAGGAACTGGGAGGGGCGCAGGTCCACACCACCCGCTCCTCGATCGCCGACCGGGCTTACGACAACGACGTCGAGGCCTTGTTGCAGATGCGGCGCCTGATCGACTTTCTGCCCGCATCCAATCTCGAGCGCCCGCCGACGCTGCCGAGCTTCGACGATCCCGACCGGATCGACGCCTCGCTCGACACGCTGGTTCCCGACAATCCCAACAAGCCCTATGACATCAAGGAACTGATCCTCAAGGTCGCGGACGAGGGCGATTTCTTCGAGATCCAGGAGGCGCACGCCAGGAACATCGTCACCGGCTTCGGCCGGATCGAGGGCTCGACCGTCGGCTTCGTCGCCAACCAGCCTCTGGCGCTGGCCGGCGTCCTCGATTCCGACGCTTCCCGCAAGGGCGCGCGTTTCGTGCGCTTCTGCGACTGCTTCAATATCCCGATCATAACCTTCGTCGATGTGCCCGGCTTCCTGCCCGGAACGGCGCAGGAATACGGCGGGCTCATCAAGCATGGCGCGAAGCTGCTGTTCGCCTATGCCGAGGCGACGGTTCCCAAGGTGACGGTGATCACCCGCAAGGCGTTCGGCGGCGCCTATGACGTGATGGCCTCGAAGCATCTGCGCGGCGACATCAACCTCGCCTGGCCGACGGCGCAGATCGCCGTGATGGGGGCCAAGGGGGCGGTCGAGATCATTTTCCGCTCCGACATCAACGATCCGGCCAGGATCGCTGAACGAACGAGGGAATATGAGGACGCTTTCTTATCGCCATTCGTCGCCGCCGAGCGCGGCTATATCGACGAGGTGATCATGCCGCGCTTAACCCGCAAGCGCCTCTCCCGCGCGCTCGCCGTGCTGCGCAACAAGAAGCTCGAGAACCCGTGGAAGAAGCACGGCAACATCCCGCTGTGAGCGCATCCCTCTTGTGACCGGCGCAGGGTGGAGCAACAGTTTGAAATTTTGGATTTCGGTCGGGGGAAGCGACCATGAAAGTCTATCTCTCGTCGACGTATTTGGACCTGAAGGACTACCGCTCCGTGCTGGCGAAGGCGCTGAGGAAGGCTCAGTACGATATTGTAATGATGGAGGAGTATGTCGCGCGGGACGCGCTCGTGGAGTTTGCGTGTCCTGGTGACGTTGCACGCTGCGATGTTTATCTTGGCGTATTCGCATGGCGCTATGGCTATATCCCAGACGCGGCAAATCCCGCGTGCAAATCGATTACGGAGTTAGAGTATGCCGCGGCCAACTCTATTCCCAGATTGATATTTTTACTGGATGAGAACGCAGCTTGGCCTGCTGAGCTTCGAGACGTCGATCCGACGCGTATCAAAGTATTGAGAGATAATCTGAGCAGGATGTGCGCCGCGCGCTTCACGTCGCCTGACGGACTTGCCACCGAAGCGCTCGCCGCGCTGCGTGTGCTGGAATCGACCCGCTCCGCCGAAAGACTCGACGCCGTCATGATCATCCAGGACCGTGAGGCGCTCGGGCCGTCATATCTGATGAACATTAAGGATCATCTGAGCGCTCTTCAAACCAATGCATTGGTCGAGGTGAAGATCGGCCCGGTGCCGTGGTGGAATACGCGCCTCTACTTAATCGCGGCGCTCGCGGAAGACTTCGGCGGGACTCAAGAGCTCGTCTTTGTGGACGAAGGGCAGCGGCTTCTCAACATGGCTCCGCCGTCGGACGTTCGCCGGCAGCTTGCGCACCGTTGGCCGAAACTCAAATCAGCTTATGAAGCTTTCCGACAGGCGACACCCACGGCGGAGTCGGTGGAGGCTGAACTTTGGCGATATCCTATATACGTTTCCAATGCCTTCGGCGGCGATGAGAGTGTGGCCAAAACCGATGTGACGAAGCGTGATATCGGGTCCGGTCTTAGGCTGGCTGGAGACGTCGAGCGCGTCGATGTGCAGGGCAAGGGGCAGGATTTTCTGCTGCGCGAGGTGTTGGGTCGCCAGACTCCCTATGTCGCGCTCACTCGGGAGGGGATACTCGAAAGCATCGTGGATGCCCGAGATTTGGCTCGCAGAGTCGCCCACGTCTTCCTGCACCCGTGATCCGCTAGAACAATGCGCTTTCAGGTGGAGTCGTCATCGCGAGTTGCGCACCGGCCTTCGGCCGACCTCGATGGATGAAACGGATTTGCCGACGGGCTGTGGTTTGGCGGTAGGATGGGGCTGCCGGCAAGAGGTCGGTCGCTCACTGACGCCTGATCGAGGAGGGCCTGCGCAGGGTGCTCAAAGAGCGCCCGGTGGCCGCAAAAGCAGGCCGGGTTTCGCTGCCGGTCAGTTCGGCCGGCGGCGGCCTGATGCCGGGAATCGACCTTAGCGACGCGGCGGCCCTTCAGGAGATGGACGATCTCGACGCGGCCGGACGGTTGAGGTGATCCTGCCTGACGTCAATGTGCTGATTGACGCGTTTCGAAAAGATGCGCCCCATCACGACGTCTGCAAGCCCTGGCTTGAGAAGGTCGCCGGCGACGATGCGCAGTTCGGCGTCTCCCCGCTCGCGCTGAGCGCGGTCGCGCGAATTGTCACCAATCCGCGGATCTTCAGGGAGCCTAGCCCGATCGAGGAAGCGTTCGCTTTTTGCGACCGTCTCATGAGCCGGCCCAATTGCGAACTCGTTCGGCCGGGTCCACGACATTGGGCGATTTTCACCCGCATGTGTATTGCGGCCAGCGTGCGCGGAGCGCGCGTTTCCGACGCCTGGTTCGCCGCGCTCGCGATCGAGGGCGCCTGCAC
>DATNBG010000634.1:0-2872 GCA_035572075.1 Roseiarcus sp.
GGCGCGCTCAAGGCGGGCGACGCGAAGGCGGAGTGAGGGTCTCGGACTGGGGCTCGTACAGCATCAGCGCCGCCGGGCCCCCCTCGGTCTCAACCCGAGCCTCAAATCGAAAGCCAGCTCTCTCATAAGCGCGCCGCGCGCGAACGTTGTCGATCGCGGGATCGATCGCAATGAGCGGCGCGCCCTCCGCGCAGAGCCGCTCCGCGAGCAGCCTCAGATACGCTTGCCCATGGCCGCGCCCGATCATCGAGGGCCAGCCGATGAAGCTGTCGATCGCCCGCGCTCCTTGCGGCAGGTTCGCGAGATGAGGCTGCGGCCAGGCGTGGACCTCGTAGTCCTGCGCGTAGGCGAACGGCTGTCCATTGAATGAGACAATGCGCATTCGCATGCGCGGCTCGTTCAAGTCCGCGCGCAGGAGTTCGAGCTCATCGCTTGGGTTCCCCCACCAGCGCTCGACCTCGGGCGCGCGAAGCCAGCGGCGAAGGCGCGGCAGATCGCGCGCCGTTGCTGGCCGGAAGGAATAAGGAGGGGACAGCATCGACGTTGGCGAGCGTGGGGCCGGTCAACCTTGCAGGCGTCAAGCGCCGGCCATACCTACCCGATCGAAGGATCGTGAAACAGGAGAGCGGACATGAAAGTCGGAATCATCGGGTCGGGCGCGGTCGGACAGACGCTGGCGGCGGGATTCGTGAAGCATGGCCATCAGGTTGAGATCGGCACCCGCGATCCTGCCAAGCTCAGGGATTGGGCGACGAAGCACAAAGGCGCCGCGGTCAAGTCGGTCGCCGACGCGGCGGCGTTCGGCGATATCATCGTGCTGGCGGTCGCCGGCGAGGCCGCGGAGGCGGCGTTGAAGCAGGCGGGACCGGCGGCGATCGCGGGCAAGACGGTGATCGACGCCTGCAATCCGATCGGCGGCGGCCCGCCGGTCAACGGCGTGCTCTCGTTCTTCACGCCCCAGAACGAATCGCTGATGGAGCGCCTGCAGAAGGCTTTTCCATCGGCCCATTTTGTCAAGGCGTTCAATTCGGTCGGCAATGGGCAGATGGTCAATCCGCATTTCGCCGCCGGCAGGCCGACGATGTTCATCTGCGGCAATGACGCCAACGCCAAGATGAAGGTCGCGCAAATCCTAGATCAGTTCGGCTGGGACACGGAGGACATGGGCGCGGTCGAGGCGGCGCGCGCGATCGAACCCTTATGCAAGCTCTGGTGCATTCCCGGTATCGGAAAGAACGACTGGTCCGCCCACGCGTTCAAGCTGCTGAAGTAGCGCGCGTGTAGGGCGCGCGGTCAGAAGCTCAGGGTCGCCGCGCCCTTGAGGATCAGTTCGTGCATGGCGCTCGCGCCGACGATTTTCACCCCGTCGATGAAGTCCTCCTGCGCGTAGCCGCGCGCCTTGACGCAAGGAGGGCAG
The DNA here is from genome assembly GCA_035572075.1 of Roseiarcus sp. Lineage (GTDB taxonomy): Bacteria > Pseudomonadota > Alphaproteobacteria > Rhizobiales > Beijerinckiaceae > Roseiarcus. The sequence goes on from DATNBG010000634.1 coordinate 1,418, forward strand.
GCCCAGATGGTCCCGCCGCGGCGCAGGAAGTCCGCGACCAGCGACGCCAACGGATCGAGCGGCGGCACATGGGTCACGTCGATCGCCCGCTTGCGCACGAGGTCGACCGCCGCGCTGGTCAGGAAGGCGTAGACCTTCAAACCGGCGGTGATGCCGCCGTTGGCGATGGTGAACGCGACGGACGACAGTTCGTGGTCGGTCCCCCGCGTCATGAGAACGACTAAATCCCGCGAAGTATCCGGCATGGAAGCCTCCCTGACAGGATGATCATTGATCTTGAGCCGGACGTCCCGGCGAGCCGGTCATCCTATCCGAACGGGTCCGGATGTACAGCAATGGGCGCGGGCTGCGGCGGGAGCGCCGCGCCTTACCTCAGCGAGGCGTTGATTGCCTCAAGCGCCTTTGACCCCGGGCAGAGTTCGCGCTCCGAGAGCTCGTTCAGCGGACGCGCGGTCGTGCCGAGAACCTCGTGCAGTTCCTCGGCCTCGTCATCGAGATAGATGAGGCCGGTCGCGATCTCGCCCGCGAGCCTCGCGCGCTCGAGGGTCGCGAGCGCGTGCGACCGGTCGCGGCAATCGTGATCGGCGTCGAGCTTGCGCAGAACGATGGTCGAGCCGTCGTGCATCATCACCGCCTGGCTTCCGCCTTCCGCATAATCCACCTCGATCGGCTCGCGTCCGATGATGATGTCGAGCGCGTTGACCGCGATATTATGCTCGCGCACGTAGTCGAAGCTCTTGGTCGAGCCGGCGTGATTGTTGAACGTCACGCAAGGCGAAATGACGTCGATGAACGCCGCCCCTTTATGCTCGAACGCCGCCTTGATGAGCGGCACCAGCTGCGCCTTGTCGCCGGAAAAGCTGCGCGCCACGAACGAAGCGCCGAGCCCGATCGCCATGCCGACGAGATCGATCGGCTGGCTCCGCGCATCCGCGCCCTTCTTGCTCTTCGAGCCCCGGTCGGCGGTGGCCGAGAACTGCCCCTTGGTCAGCCCGTACACCCCGTTGTTCTCGACGATATAGACCATGTTGACGCCCCGACGCATGGCGTGGGCGAACTGGCCGAGCCCGATCGACGCGGTGTCGCCGTCGCCGGAAATCCCGAGATAGACGAGGTCGCGATTGGCGAGATTGGCGCCGGTCAGCACCGAGGGCATGCGCCCGTGCACCGAGTTGAATCCGTGGCTCTGGCCAAGCATGTAGGTCGGCGTCTTGGAAGAGCAGCCGATGCCGCTCAGTTTGGCGACCCGGTGCGGCGGCAGGCTCAATTCGAAGCAGGCGTGGATGATCGCCGCGCTGATCGCGTCGTGCCCGCAGCCGGCGCACAGGGTCGACATCGCGCCTTCGTAATCGCGGTGGGTGAAGCCGAGCGCGTTGACCGCGATCGCGGGATGATGAAACTTCGGCTTGGCGAGATAGGTCATTCGGCGGCCTCGAGCGGTTGCGGCGCGGCCGG
>DATNBG010000635.1:0-5794 GCA_035572075.1 Roseiarcus sp.
GAGCGGCTCCTGAGCGCCGATCTTAGCCGAGAGGAGAAAAAAAGCTAACGCCGCGGGTTTGGGCGGCGCCATAATTTCCACAAGCCGCATTCAAGCGCGCGAGGTTCGTCAACGGAGATCCGCATGCCCGTCGCCGTCACTTCAATTCCCGGCGCGTTCGCGGGCGAAGTCAGCGGGATCGACTGCGCCGCGGCTCTCACGCAAGCCGACGTCCGCGCCGTCGAGGCGGCGATGGAGCGGCATGCGGTCATCGTCTCTCACGACCAGAAACTCACGGACGAGCAGCAGATCGCCTTCACCAAAAGCTTTGGCGAGCTCGAGCGCTACGAGACGCCCGGCCACATCCGCAAGCGCGAGGAGGAACGCCTCGGCCGGGGCATCGCCGATTTCTCCAACCTCACCCGCGACGGCGCCATCATGGCCCCCGAGGACCGGATCTGGCTGTTCAAGCTCGCCGATCGCCTGTGGCACTCCGACAGTTCCTACCGGCCGGTCCCGGCGAAATGGTCCCTGCTCTCGGGGCGGACGATTCCGCCGCGCGGCGGCGAAACCGAGCTCGCCGACATGCGCGCCGCCTACGACGCGCTCGACGACGAGATGAAGGCGGAGATCGAGGATCTGGTCTGCGAGCACTCGCTGATCTATTCGCGCGAGGCGATCGGCTTCACCGAACTCACGCCCGAGGAGCGCGAGCATTTCCGCCCCGTCCGTCACCGCCTCGTGCGAATCGATCCGAAGACGGGGCGCAAGTCCCTGTTCCTGTCCGCGCATGCGGGCGCGATCGTGGGGTGGACGCTGCCGGAAGCGCGCATGCTGTTGCGCGATCTTGTCGAGCACGCGACGCAGCCGAGATTCGTCTACCGCCATCGCTGGCGCGCGGGCGACCTCGTCGTGTGGGACAACCGGACGACGATGCACCGCGCCCGCCGGTTTGACCGGAAAGATGTTCGCGACGTTCGCCGGACAACGCTCGCCGGCGATCCCGTCGAGGCTCACCCGGTTTCCGCCTGAGCGGGCGCTTCGCCGGCTATCACGCCGCCGCGCGCGTGGTCGATCGGCTGACGGCTGGCGGAGACGGCGCTCGCACAGCGGCGCGAGGGGAGGGCAGCTCAGCGCTTCTGGTGGCGATGGGAATTATTGAATGAGCATCACGGCTGGGCGTTCCGCTCTTTCTGGCGTTTGACGTTGCGGCGATTGAGAGAGATCATGCCATCAGTCGCGGCCGATCCACCGAGGCTGGTCAATGCCAAGCCGTCGACACGACGCGGGCACGCCCGTGGTCACGTGATAGATTGTCCAGGAGCGATCCATTTCGACGCGGCGACTGAATTGATCATCCAGGGGGTTGGACGCTTGCGCCCCCGCCTTCATTTTCCCAAACGCTGATCGCAAGAGCACGGAGATCGAGTTCGGTTTCATTGCCGTCGGCGCCGACGCCCTTCTTCGTTCTGGGCCTTCCGGCTCCGACCCGGCCTTTCCCGACCTCGGCTTTCTGACGTCGCGATTGGTGGGTTTCTGTCCCTTGGCCGAAGGTCGCTTCGACAAGAGCGCCGCTACCGCCCGCAGGCGATATAGGCGCCGGTTCAAGACTGTCCTGCGTCGCCACCCGTTCGTAAAGTTCGTTGTCGTTCCGGATACGATATTGCAGCAAATCTCCTCTCGGCGGGAGCGTGGCGGTGATGTGGTAAGTGCCCGCGGGTTGGGATTGCAGCCCGAACCCATCCTTCACCCGGACGATTTGCCCCTTCGTGAAAAGATGCGCCGCGGCTTCGTGGCGAATGGGACGGGCCTTACGCTGAAGAATGGTCGAATCCATCATGGTTGTTCCGGTCGTTTTCGAGTGCGGCCTCAAGGTCCGCGGGATTGATCGGCGCCATCTGATGCGTCGCCCCACGCTGGCCGATCCCAGGCAGGTGAATGAAGGATCCGACCCGACGCCACGCCAGCCGGAAGACGCTCTCGATCGAGTCCTCGTCGTGGTCGACGCGGTAGCTCCCTGGCGGCTGCGGCGCATCGACGCCGGGCAGTTCGAAGGTCGAGAAGAAGTGGACGACGGTATGCGTGGTCCGGTCAGCCATGATCGGTGTCCGAAAGAACGCTTGTCAACGTCGTCGACGGGAAAGGGCCCATGGCGTTGCGCTCGGCTTTCAGCCGAAGGTAAAAAGCCGGGCTTGCGGCGCCCGGCGAGTCTTGAGATTATGATGCGAAGCGAACGTTGGGCGAACCGATAACGCCGGCCTTCGTCATCGCAGCCTTCAGTTCGGCTCCGCCGAGCCACGTGCGGGCTTGCGCGACGTCGGCGACGTCCTGAAGGATCAGAACATCATTGGGATCTTCGGCGCTTCGGAACACTCTGCCGTTCGTGATGCCTGCTGCGTGGCGGGCCTTCTCGTGGTCATCGTAACCCTTGCGCCACGAAGCATAATCCTTAACCTTGTGGTGGATCGTCAAGTTTTCGGAGTGACGATTATCATTCATGGTTATAACTCCAAAAAAGAGATAAAATATAAAACTGGTGGGTCTCGCCAGATTTACGTTTAGTACGTAATGTGTTTTTCCATGATTACAAGGCATCGGTCAGAGCAATTCTTCATATTCCAAATTGATCGTTCTGCGCGGCCCTCAAAAGTAGGATTTATCCGGCCTTATCTTTGAGCCTCCGAATCTCGGCCTTGTCTTTGGCGCCGCGAAAGGTCTGCCGATCGTCGAAGGTCTCAAGCTCGTCAAGAACGCCTTTCTGGCCAGGCGCCTCGCCAACTGCCGCGGCCGCCGCCCGCACGCGACGGCAGGCCACGGCCTTCTGTCAGACGGCGGGCGCCGGGACGCCGAGCGCGGCGGCGATCTGAGCGACGGTCGCTTTTTCCGCCGCGCTCACCTGCGTCCCGCCGAAGCCGAGGAATCCGCCTTCGGGCGCGGCCTCGGCGACCGATTTGGCGACGCCGGCGAGCCACGTCTTGAACGGCAGGGCGTCCGCTCCGCCCTTTGCGTCAAGCAGGGCCGAGGCCGCCTTCAATGAGTCGATCGCCTTGGCGGCCAGGTCGGCCGGGGCCCTGGCGCCGGAAATCGCAGCCTTCATTCCGTCCTGCGCGAGCCCGCGCCCCGCGGAGGTCTCAAACTCGCCCGCGATCGCCTTGACGAGGGCGTCCGCGCCCGGATCGCCCTTCGCCTGAAGCAACGCGCGGGCGCTCGCCATGCTCTCCTTCATCATTCCGATGAGCCCGCTCGGATCGGCGGCGGAGATCGCGACGCCCGCGGCGAGAGGGGTTTGAAGCAGGAGCTTCCATTCATCCGGAGTGAAATCGGCCTTGGTCGCCATGCTCTCCTCCTTCGGCTCACCGCCCCCAATTGGCCCAGCATGACATTTCCGCGCGGCCCCCGCCAGTCGGAGGAAGCGCGCGCCGGCCGCTTCCTGAGCAACGCGGTTCCGTATGGAATCCGGTCGGCTGTCATTCTCGCGGAAGGCGGGAATCCAAGATCGCTGGAGCCCGTCCGGAAGGACGGGCGTCTTCCGACGCCCGCGCATCCGGGAGGCGCGCACATGAACGCCCTGGCCAAGGCATTCGCCAACCACAGGGCAGTCTATGACGAGCGCGAACGGCTCGGAAGGACAGGCCAGGAGGACGCGTACGATGAACTGGTCTTGAAGTCCGATCGGCTTCTTATGAAACTTGCGAAGGCGCCATGTGCGAACGACGAGGAATTCTTTGCCAAGCTCGCGCATATCGCCGAAGTCGAAATCAAAGACTCCGGCGAGCCCGAGGGACAGAATTTTGAATCCACGGTGGTCGCCGTGCGTTCTTATCTTGCGCAACGGGGCCGATCGCGTGCGGGCCGAGGAAGGGGAGGCGCATGACCGGCGCGGCCAAGCCGCTGCGCCTCCGGATCGCGCGGCTAATAATCCGGATCGCAAAAGCGCTAAGGCTATGACCGGAGCGGGCGCGGTACGATGAGCTGAGGGCGGCTTCGGCCGCCCTTTTCACCAGCGCTTTAGTAGGTGTACGCGGGTGCGCCCGTCGCGCCCGTCGCTGGCGCATAGGTAGAGCCGAGAGGCGAGTTCCCTTCGAACGCACCGCTGACCACCTGGAAGGGCGCCGCGGCCACCGTGCCGGCCGCATTGAACGGCGCAACGAACGGGCCGCCGTAGCCGTTAGGCGGGGCGTAAGTGTAGCCGGGTCCGCCGAAGAGCGCCGATACGCCGCCAAAGACTCCCCCGAGGACCCCGCCCACGATGCCGCCGGCGCCGACAAAGACGGACTGCACCGCCTGGCCGGTTCCGGCCACGACGCTGCCCGCCGCCCCCACGGGCCCCCAGCTCCGCGCCGGCTCCTGCGCATGAACGACGATCTGACGACCCTCGTCATGGCGGGCGTAGTGGCGATGGTGGGCGTGCGCGTAATGGGTGTGCGCATAGTGTTTTTGCCCGTAGCGCTCTTGCGCCGAAGCAGGAGCGGCGATGGCGAACGCCAGCGTCGCCATCCCGACCGTCGCCACAGATAGACCAAGCGTGCTGAATGGCATGAAACGACCTCCTATGGCGGGCCAAGTGGCGACAGTTTGGAACAATGTATTGCGCATAGCTGAATCCTTGAGAATTGCTTGAGATTGAAGTCTCATATTCGTCAGATGGTGCTGGACGGGGGTACATCACAGGATCGGAATCTACTCAGTCCGAATTCATGCTTTGCCTTGGCGACATACACTGTCCGCGTCGCGCGCCCAAGCTCTACCCACCCCAGTCCAAACCGCGCTGGACCTAGCGGTCGGTCATGCCAGCCGTGGGGTTTCCTGCGGCGCCATCGCATGAGTAGATTCCGAAGGTTGCCGATCAGCGCCGTTGCGCCTACGCGAATTGCCATGGCGCGCTTGATTCTTGCCCCCCAGCCCCAGCGCGCCACTCTGCCCCGCGATCGAGCCTGCACTCGCGCGGGGCCTTTTGCTTCCGGTCTGGTCAGGCTCAGAAAATAGACGCGTTCTCGAAATGCGGGCTTACCCCAATGCCCTTGAAACGCATGCTAGGCGAAAGCCGAAACTTCGATCCCAAATCCATCGCGATCCTGAGGGAGGCTTTCGAGGGAATCGCCGCCAAACTCGGATTGCGGTCGATTGAGGAAAGGGAGAAGGCGGCCCGGCTCATCATTCGGCTCGCGCAAGGCGAAACGGACCTCGATGCTGGCAAGCTCCGCAATGAGGCCGTCGCCCTGCTGATACGAAGCGAGAGCCCTCTGGTCCATTCCTCATCGCCTGGAAGCTTGCCGTCTACCGCGTGATGGTCGCGTAAGCGCCACGCTCCACTAGCCGCAGAATGACCTCGCTAAAGGTCTCGCCGGCCTCGCGCTGGGCGAGCAGACGCTTCACGGCGGTCCGGGGCAACCAAACGTAGTATTCGCCGTCGGGCGCCATTTCCTTCTCAACAGCAGAACGGGCCGGCAGCGTGTCGGCGATCGCGGCGTAAGCCTTGCCGGAGATGGTGATGCCGATCATGCGGGTTAACGCGCCAGCGGCCTGAATGGGCCCGGCCCGGGCAGAGCTACAGCGACGCGATCGTGAGGCTGGCGAGGGGGTGAGGGGGGCGCGCGCAGGGAATTTCGTCGAAGTCTCTACTGTTGCCCGGCGCAATCCTTCGATTGTTGTCCTAAATGTTGTCCCGTAAGAAACTCGACTTCGGCGGCTCTCGGATAAGTCTTTGATTTTGCTGGTGCCCAGGGGCGGAATCGAACCACCGACACCGTGATTTTCAGTCACGTGCTCTACCAACTGAGCTACCTGGGCGCCGCGCGCCGCCGGGACGCGGCGG
>DATNBG010000636.1:0-2617 GCA_035572075.1 Roseiarcus sp.
GAGCGGCTCCGGCCCTCGATCCCGAAGGGCAGGATCGTGGTCGCGGAGAGCGGCATTTCCAGTCACGCCGACTGCAAGCGGCTGGCCAAGTCGGGCATCGAAACCTTCCTGGTGGGCGAGGCGCTGATGCGCCACAAGGACGTCGCCGCCGCGACGCGCGCCCTGCTCACCGGGATGTAACGCAAGTCCGGTCTGGACGCGACAGTCGGACCCCCGCGCCGCCCGCACGATGGAGACCATGCCGGACGATCTGTTCGCGGAGGTCGAGGCCGCGATCGACGCGTATGCTGAGGACGACGAAACCGTCCGGCCGTGAGTTTCGAGCAGATTCTGACCGGGACGGTCATCCGCTAATCCCTATCTTTGGGCGCGCGAGGCCGACGCCGGCGAGACGGAGGGGCGCAAGGACAGGCCGGTCGCCGTCGGCGTCAGGATTATCCGGCCCGCCGGAGATTTGATCCTCCTGTTTCCGATCACCACCAAGGAGCCGGGGCCTGAGCGCTTTTCCGCCGAGCTTCCGCCGATCGAAAAGAAGCGAGCGGGTCTCGATCCGACGCTCCGGCTGTGGCTCATCATGGACGAGTTCAATACCGACGTCGTCGGCCGGTCCTTTTATCTGGAACCGGATTCGCCGATCGGCCGGTTGAGCAAGGCCTTCTTTTTGCCGCTTCTGAGGGAATTTGTCGCCCGCCGCAGCAAATTCACCCAGGTCAATCGGCTGCGGTAGCCCTCCCCAACGCCGCCGCCGCCGCGCGGTGAGCGGACCAACCCATGGTCATGCTATTTTAACCGCGACTTGATTCGTCACGGCTGGAACCGACGACATGAACGATCTTTTCGGCACGCCCGCGCCCCGGCGCGGCAAGCCCGCGCCCTCGAACGGCAAGCCCGCCCCGCGCAACGGAACGCCCGGCGAGACCGGCTACACGGCCGCCTCGATCGAGGTGCTCGAGGGGCTCGAGCCGGTTCGCCGGCGCCCGGGCATGTATGTCGGCGGGACCGATTCCAACGCGCTCCATCACCTCTTCGCCGAGGTGATCGACAATGCGATGGACGAAGCGGTCGCCGGCCACGCCACGTTCATCGAGGTCTCGCTCGAGGAGAGCGGATATTTGAGCGTCCTCGACAACGGCCGCGGCATGCCGGTCGACCCGCACCCGAAATTTCCCAAAAAATCGGCGCTCGAAGTCATCATGACGATGCTGCACGCGGGCGGCAAGTTCGACAGCGGCGCCTACGAAACCTCGGGCGGGCTCCATGGCGTCGGCGTCTCGGTGGTCAACGCCTTGTCCGAGACGCTCGAGGTCGAGGTCGTCCGCGCCCAGACGCTCTACCGCCAGGCCTTCGCGCGCGGCAAGCCGACGAGCGCGCTCGCCGTCGTCGGCAAGGCGCCCAACCGCCGCGGCACGAAAGTGCGCTTCCTGCCCGATCCTGAGATTTTCGGCGCGGGGGCGCGGTTCGATCCGGCGCGCGTGTTCAAGATGGCGCGGTCGAAGGCCTATCTGTTCGGGGGCGTCGAGATCAGGTGGCGCTGCGCGGAAGCCCTCATTGCTGACGGCTCGAAGATTCCCGCGGAAGGGACTTTTCATTTCCCCGGGGGCTTACGCGACTACCTCGCCGCCGACATCGAGGGCGAGGACCTCGTCGCCGACCAGGCGTTCACCGGCCGGGTCGAGAAAGGGGGCAAGCACGGCTCGGTCGAATGGGCGATCGCGTGGCTCGCGAACGCTGACGGGTTCGTCCATTCCTATTGCAACACCATTCCCACCCCCGACGGGGGCACGCACGAGTCGGGCCTTCGCACAGCTCTCCTGCGCGGGCTCAAGGATCACGCCGAGCGCATCGGCCAGGGCAAGCGCGCCGCGGCGCTCACGACCGACGATGTAATGGCTGGCTGCGCCGCGCTGATCTCGGTCTTCATCCGCGAGCCCGAATTCCAGGGACAGAACAAGGGCCGCCTGCAGACGGCCGAAGCGGCGCGGCTGGTCGACGGCGCGGTCCGCGACGCGTTCGACCATTGGCTCGCGGCGGCGCCGAGCCAGGCGCTGAAGCTCCTCGACTGGTCAATCGAGCGCGCCGAGGAGCGCGTTCGCCGGCGGATGGAGAAAGAGGTCGCGCGCAAGACCGCGACGCGCAAGCACAGATTGCCGGGCAAGCTCGCCGACTGCACCAACTCGTCGGCGCAAGGCTCGGAATTGTTCATCGTCGAAGGCGACTCGGCCGGCGGCTCGGCCAAGCAGGCGCGCGACCGCGCCTCGCAGGCGGTGCTGCCGCTCAGGGGAAAGATCCTCAACGTCGCCTCGGCGGGCCGCGACAAGCTCGCGCAGAACCAGCAGCTTTCCGATCTCATGCAGGCGCTGGGCGCCGGCGCCGGCCCCCATTACCGCTCCTCCGACCTGCGCTACGACAAGATCATCATCATGACCGACGCGGACGTCGACGGCGCGCATATCGCTTCGCTCCTCATCACCTTCTTCTACCGGCAGACGCCGAAACTGATCGAGGAAGGCCACCTTTATCTCGCCGTTCCCCCCCTCTACCGCTTAACCCAGGGCGCGCGCTCGCTTTACGCCCGCGACGACGCGCACAAGGAGGAACTCATGAAGTCGGGCTTCTC
>DATNBG010000637.1:0-5143 GCA_035572075.1 Roseiarcus sp.
AGGCGCGCCAAGCGCGACGAGATCCTGGTCTCGACCAAGATCGGCCGGATCATGGACCCGTTCACCAGGCCGCCCAAGCCGCGCAGCGACGTGGCCTCGCCCGGCTTCGCCGGCGGACATCCGCACGCGCCGCGCTTCGATTATTCCTATGACGGCGCGATGCGCTCGCTCGAACATTCGTTGCTGCGCCTCGGACTCGACCGGGTCGACATCGTCCTCATCCACGATTGCGACCCCTGGACGCATGGCAAAGAGGAAGCGCCGGTTCGCTTCAGGCAAGCGATGGAGGGCTGCTATCGCGCGCTCGACAAGCTGCGCAACGACAAAGTCATCAAGGCGATCGGCTTCGGCATCAACGACGCCGACACCTGCGTCAAATTCGCCAAGGCAGGCGATTTCGACGTGGCGATGATGGCCGGGCGCTACACGCTGATCGACCATACGGGCTTGAAGGAATTTCTGCCGCTCGCGCTCGAAAAGAACATCGGCGTGATGCTGGCGGGCGTGTTCAATTCGGGCATTCTGGCGACCGGATCGGGAAAGGGCGCCAAGTTCGACTATGTCGACGCCCCGAAGGCGGTCCTTGACAAGGTCAAGGCGATCGAGGCGATCTGCAAGACGCACAAGGTCACGCTCCGCCAGGCGGCGATCCAGTTCGCGGCGGCCCATCCGGCCGTGGTGTCGCTCGTGCTTGGCGCGGTGAAGCCCGAGGAGGTCAAGGCGAACGTCCACGACGCGTCGGTCGCGATTCCGGCCGGCCTGTGGAAGGATCTCAAGGCGGCGAAGCTGATCGAGGAGGCCGCGCCGACCAAGGGATGAGCGGCGCGGCGCGCGCCGTCGCGGGCGAGGACATCGGCAGGGCGCCTCAACGCGCGTCTGGCAAGCTACAAGAGCAGCGATGAGCATAACGTCGAGAATATCCGTCGATCCCAACCAATGCGGAGGCCGACCCTGCATCCGGGGACTGCGTATCCGCGTCAAGGATATTCTCGACCTTCTGGCGGCGGGAGCCGGCCGTGAGGAGATCCTGGCGGACTATCCCATCCTCGAGGACGCCGACATTTCGGCTGCGCTCGAATATGCCGCGCGCCTCAGTGATCATCCGGTGCTGCGCATCGCCTGATGCGCTTTCTCGTGGACGCGCAATTGCCCCCCGCGCTGGCTCGCTGGCTGGCGAGCCAAGGGCATGCCGCCGAGCACGTCGCCGACCAAAACCTCGAGTCGGCCTCCGACGCAGCGATCTGGGAATTCGCTGTCGCGGCCTCCGCGGTCATCATAACGAAAGATGAAGACTTCGCGGTCCGAAAGGCGCGCGGCGAAGCAGGTCCGGCCGTGGTCTGGATTCGACTTCCGAACGTCCGGCGGCGGAACCTGCTCGCGTGGTTCGAAATGGCGCTGCCAGACATCCTTTCGGCGCTCAAGCGCGGCGAGACCTTAATCGAGGTGATATGATGGCAGGACCCCGCCCCGGGCCGGTGTGAAAGCCGGGGACAACGCGCCGAGCCGCTTGCCAAAACCGGCTGTGGGGCCAATCTCCCTTTCCCATGAGGTTCCCGCCCGAATTTCTCGACGAGATCATGACCCGGCTGCCGGCGTCCGAGATCGTGGGAAAACGAGTCAAGCTGCGCAAGCAGGGGCGGGAATGGCGGGGCTTGTCGCCTTTCACCTCGGAAAAGACGCCGTCGTTTTACGTGAACGACCAGAAGCGGTTCTACCATGACTTCTCGTCGGGGAAGCATGGAAGCATTTTCGACTTTCTCATGGAGACCGAGGGGATAACCTTCCCCGAAGCGGTCGAGCGGCTCGCCAACATGGCGGGCCTTCCCCTGCCGCGCGCAAGCCACGCCCAGGCGGCCGAAGAGAAGAAGCGGCTGAGCCTCCTCGACGTCGTTGCGATGGCGGCGCGCCTGTTCGAGGCGAACCTGCAAGGCGCGATCGGAGCCAGGGCGCGCAGCTACCTCGCCGGTCGCGGGCTTGGGCCGCAAGTGCAGCAGCGCTTCGGTCTCGGCTATGCTTCGGGAGAGCGCTTCGCGCTGCGCGACGCGCTCGCCGCCCAGGGGGCAACCGTCGAGGCGATGATCGAGGCGGGGCTCCTCGTCCACGGGGAGGACATCGCCGTCCCTTACGACCGGTTCCGCGACCGGGTGATGTTTCCGATTTCTGACCGCTCGGGCCGGGTCGTCGCCTTCGGCGGGCGGGCGATGGAGGCTTCCGCCAAGGCCAAATACCTGAATTCTCCGGAGACCGCGCTCTTCCACAAGGGCGCGCTGCTGTTCAATCATCACCGCGCCCGCAAAAGCGCGCACGAGACGGGCCAAATCGTCGTGGTCGAGGGCTATATCGACGCGATCGCGGTGAGCGAGGCCGGCTTCCCCAACGTCGTCGCGCCGCTCGGCACCGCGCTCACCCCCGATCAATGCGCGCTTCTTTGGGCGATGGCCGGCGAACCGGTCCTGTGCTTCGACGGCGACGGGGCGGGACGGCGGGCGGCGTTCCGGGCCATCGAGACGGCGCTGCCGCTGATCGGCCCCGGCAAGACCTTGAGGTTCGCGCTCCTGCCCGAGGGGCAAGACCCGGATGATCTCATCCGTTCGAGCGGGCCTTCCGCGATCGCCGAGCATCTCGCCGGCGCCAGGGCGTTCGCCGACATGCTGTTTCTGCGCGAGACCGACGGGCAGGGCCTGGACACGCCCGAGAGCCGCGCGGCGCTCGAGCGCCGCCTCGGCGAGCAGGTCAGGAAAATCGCCGACGAGACGCTGCGCCGCCACTACGCGGCGGACATGCGGCGGCGCCTGTCGGCGTTCCTTGGCGACGGCCGCGAGGGGCCCGCGAGCGGCGAGGCCGGCGGGCGGCGCGGCTACGGCGCCCGCCAGGGCGGGCGGTTTGCCCCGCTGAGGCCCCGCACCGGCGTTGCGCAAGCGCCGCTCGCGCCGCAAATGAAGCTTGCCCGCAAGGCGCGTTCTCCGGCGCGCGAGATCATGATCCTGGCGATCGCGCTCAGCCATCCGGAGCTGATCGAGAGCCGCTGCGAGGACCTGGCGGCGGCCGAATTCGTTGGCGCTGGCTTCGCGCCCTTGCGGGACGCGCTGATCGGCGCGCCGGCCGAGGCGCTCGGCTCGGCGCCGGCGCTCGCGGAATGGCTGAACGGCGCCGGGCGAGGGGAAGAACGCGAACGGATTCTGGCCCTGGCCGCGGGCATGCCCAACTGGTGGTGCATGCGGCCGGAAGCCGCGCCCCCGGACGCCGATCTGGTGTTGAGACAAAGCCTGGCCTTGCATCGGCGGGCGGGCGCGTTACATAGGGACCTGAAGCTTGCGGAGCGGTCGCTCGCGGCGGAGCCAAACGAGCTTAATCTTGCCCGCCTGCTTGATATCAAAGCGAGTTTGGCTGACCTCGCGGACGCGGAAGCAGCCATCGACGGCTTCGGCGATCAGTCCGGGCGCGCGTCGTCCGCGATCTGACCGGGACGAGCGGGCGGGCGCATCCTGGGGCCCGCGGAGGGACAGCGTTGGGCCTTTGGCCTTAAGCAATCTTGAGTGAACGCCGCTCGCGCCTGCAAGAGGTCGAGTGACGATACGGGGCGCCCGGCGCTTTGCCGCGGGATCACGGAGACGGCGCGAATGGCGAAGAAGGACGAGGCGAAGGGCGAGGCCGAGCAGGCGGTGGTCGAAACCCCCGACAGCCCGCTGCTCGATCTCAGCGACGCCGCCGTCAAGCGGATGCTCAAGATCGCCAAGAAGCGCGGCTGGGTGACCCAGGAGGAGTTGAACGCGGTCCTGCCGTCGGAAGAGATTTCATCCGACCAGATCGAGGACATGAACGCGATGCTCAGCGAAATGGGCATCAATGTCGTCGACAGCGAGGACGCCGAGGAAGCGGAGAAGGAGAGCCCGGAGGCCGCCGACGAGGAGGAGGCCGAAGGCGGCGAAATCGTCGAGGCCAGCCGATCGACCGCGGTCGCGACCCGCGCCTCAGAGCCCGCCGAGCGCACCGACGATCCGGTGCGCATGTATCTGCGCGAGATGGGTTCGGTGGAACTCCTCTCGCGGGAGGGCGAAATCGCCATCGCCAAGCGGATCGAGGCCGGCCGCGAGGCGATGATCGCAGGCTTGTGCGAGAGCCCGCTCACCTTCCAGGCGATCATCATCTGGCGCGACGAGCTCAACGACGCCAAGATTCTGCTGCGCGACATCATCGACCTCGAGGCGACCTACGCCGGCCCCGACGGCAAGAAGGCGCCGAAGCCCGACTATTCCGCCCCCGGCGCGCCGCCGCCGCCCAATCCGGCGCGCGACCGCATCGCGCCGGCGACCGCGCCGCAGACGCCTCCGGAAGGGTTCGAGGGCGACGCGCCGCCGCCCCCCGAAAGCTTCGAGGACGAGGACGATCTCGAGAATTCGGTGTCGCTGTCGGCGATGGAGGCCGACCTCAAGCCCCGCGTGCTCGAGACCTTCGACCGCATCGCCGACGCCTACAAGAAGCTGCGCCGCCTGCAGGATCAGAATGTCGAGAACAAGCTCAGGAGCGAATCGCTCTCGCCCGCCCAGGAGCGCAAGTACAAGGCGCTGAAGAAGGACATCGTCGCGGAGGTCAAGTCGCTGTCGCTCAACCAGAACCGCATCGATGCGCTGGTCGAGCAGCTCTACGACATTAACAAGCGCCTGATCGGCCTCGACATCCGCCTCATGCGCATGGCCGAGGCGCATCGCGTGTCGCGCGAGGATTTCCTCAAGAACTACCAGAATTCGGAGCTCGATCCGAAGTGGCTCCTGCGCGTCTCCAAGCTCGCGACGCGAGGGTGGAAGGAGTTCATCGCCGCCGACAAGGCGGGAATCAAGGAAATCCGCGGCGAGATTCAGTCGCTGGCGACTGAAACGGGACTCGAAATCCAGGAATTCCGGCGCCTTGTGCAGATGGTGCAGAAGGGCGAGCGGGAGGCGCGGCAGGCGAAGAAGGAGATGGTCGAGGCCAACTTGCGCCTCGTCATCTCGATCGCCAAGAAATACACCAACCGCGGACTTCAGTTCCTGGACCTCATCCAGGAAGGCAACATCGGGCTGATGAAGGCGGTCGACAAGTTCGAGTACCGCCGCGGCTACAAGTTCTCGACCTACGCCACCTGGTGGATCCGGCAGGCGATCAC
>DATNBG010000638.1:0-2448 GCA_035572075.1 Roseiarcus sp.
GCACGCTGAGTGTTTGCTTGCCCGCCAATTCCCTGCCCTTCTCCAGCCGCCACGACACCCCGTCCGGGTTTCAGGTCGAGCTCGCCGGCTTGCTCGCGAAGCAGCTCGGGGTCTCCCTGGACGCGGAGTGGGTGATCTCGCCGATCCAGGTGCGGTATGCGAACTGCGACCTTTTGCTCGACGTGATCGCCGATCCGGAGGCGCAGGGGGAGTCGCATCTGGTGCTATCCAAGCCGTACTACCGGAGCGGGGTGGCGCTGGTCGTGCCGCAGGGCAGCCCGATCACGTCGTTCGCTTCGCTTGATGGACGCAACAAGGTCGCTGTGCAGGTCGGTTCGATTGTCGCGATGATTCTCGGCGAACGCCATGTCGGGCTCTCGACCTACGCCTTCGAGGACGAGATGTTGCAGGCGGTCGCGGACGGTGAAGCGGACGCCGCGGCGGTGACGCCGGTTTCAGCCGATTATTTCAACCACGCGCACCCTGATCACAAGCTGACCATCCTGCCGCCGGACGAGAGCGATCAGCGGCTGGTCTGGAATATCGCCATCGGCATGCGCAAGCCGGATCAAGCCATGCGCGATGCGATGAACAAGGAAATCGATAAACTGAGCGCCGACGGGACGCTCGCCGGAATTTACGGCCGCTATGGGGTGACCTTGCGGCCGCCGAAGCTGTAGATCTCGAATTTGGCTCGCCAGGCCGCGCGCGGCGCTCAGGCCCACTCGCCTCTGCGGAAGACGGCCGTGCGCGCGCCCTTCGCATCGAGCCCGTCGATGTCGAGCTTGTCCGATCCGATCATCCAGTCGATATGGATCATGCTCTTGTTGCCGCCCCGCGCCGCGATCTCCTCGGGCGAGAGCTTCGCGCCATCGACGAAGCATTTCGCGTAGCATTGCCCAAGCGCGATGTGGCAGGCGGCGTTCTCGTCGAACAGCGTGTTGTAGAATAGAAGGCCGCTCTTCGCGATCGGCGAGGAATGCGGCACCAGCGCGACCTCGCCGAGGCGGCGCGCGCCCTCGTCGGTGTCGAGCACTTTTTTCAGGACGTCCTCGCCGCGCCGGGCCTTCGCCTCGACGATGCGCCCGCCTTCGAAGCGGACCGCGATGCCGTCGATCAGCGTGCCTTGATAGGAGAGCGGCTTGGTGCTGACGACAGATCCATCGACCCGGCGCGCATGGGGCGTGGTGAACACCTCCTCGGTCGGGATGTTGGGATTGCAGACGATGCCGTTCTTCGCCGTCGCGGCGCCGCCCTCCCACTCGTGGCCGTCGGCGAGGCCGATGGTGAGGTCCGTTCCCGGGCCGGAATAATGCAGCGCGTGAAACTTGCGTGCGTTCAGCCATTCGGTCCGGCGGCTGAGAGCGGAATTATGCAATGTCCAGGCGGCGACCGGATCGTCGTTGTTGACGCGCGAAGCGGAGAAGATCGCCTCCGCCAGCTTGCCGACGGCGACTTCCTCCTCATCGCCCGGAAAGACCCGCTTCGCCCAGGAGGCGGTCGGATAAGCGACGATGTTCCAGTTGATGTCGAAGCCCGCGATCTTCTCCAGCGCCGGCTGATAGGCGATCGAATTGGCCTTGTTGGCGCGCGCGACCTTGGCCGGGTCCTCCTGCGACAAAAGCATCGGGTCTTCGCCGACGATGGCGAGCCGCGCGGTGTTGGCCGCGAACGCCTTGCCGACGCCTTCATAGAGCCAGGCCGGCGCGCGGTCGAAGCTCGCATCCGGCGCGAACCGATAGCGCGCGAGCGTCATCTCCTCGTCGGAGAGGATCGGGGTGACGAGCCCCGCGCCAGCCTTGTATGCCTCGGCCGCGATCCGCCTCGCGAGCGGCAGCGCCGCGACCGGCGCGGTCATGAACAGGTCCTGGCCCGGCTGAAGCCGCAAGCCCACCTTGACCGCGGTTGCGGCCAGCTTGTCGATCTTCGCCGGATCGATCGAGGGGAAATTGCGCTGATGGGTGGTCATGGGAGCGGCTCCGGGAAATGTCGATCTTCGGCACGATACGCCGACTATAGGCCGGCGCTGAGGCGACTTGAAGGAGCCTGAACTTGGCCCGCTCGGGGCTTCGCGCTCGGCAGGCAAGCCCGCGAGCGGCTTCTTACTATGGCCGGAAATGGGTCTTAACCACGGCTGGAAGGCGAGCGACCCCGATGCTGGAGAGCGAAAGATGGTGGCGTGGGACCGTGTGGCGCATGCCGACGTTGTGCGCGCGATAAAGGAGTATGACCGGCTTGGGCCGGAGCGGTTCTTCGCCGAGCATGGTTTCGCTCCGACCACGACTTACGAGCTCGCCTGGGAAGCACGCCTTTATCCGCCGAAGGCGATCCTGGGCGTGGCCCATGAGTTCGCCACCGGCAAGCGCCTTGCGTCCGGCGACTTCGAAGGCGGCAAGTCAGGAGCTGTCAAAGTGCTGGCAGAGCTCGGATTCACCGTCCAGGAGAAGC
>DATNBG010000639.1:0-4401 GCA_035572075.1 Roseiarcus sp.
AGGCGTCGGCGACGGGGCCGGTCTGACGAGAGTCGCGGGCGAGCGAAAAGAGAGCGGACGCGTAACGCCCGGATACGCCGGAAACGATCGTGTCTTCCTCCGCCACGCGGGACCACCCCATAAAGACGCCCAAGCCTCACGCGGCCGCCCGCTCGATGGCTTCCGCGAGGCTCAGGAATTCTTGACGATTCCGCGCTCGAACTTGGGCGCGCGGCCAAAGCCCGCCTGAAAGGCGGCGCTGCCTAACATAGGAGTTTTCGAGGCGCAACCCGCGGCGGGGCGGCAAAGCGCGCGGCCGCAACAGGCCTTTCATGCACTGTGCGCGGCGTTCTCCGCATTGCGTAAGGGCAAGGGCTTCCCCGTTTCGCGCAGCGACCTGGCGAGCGCGGCGCGGGCGGTCGCGCGCAGCGACCGCGCGAGCGCTTCGAGCGCGGCCTCGCGCGGCGAGCCGCGCTTGAAGATGAGCCTGACGAGGCGCGAGGCGCCTTGGCCGACGATCCTCAATCCCTCGATTCCCGCGCCCGAACGGCGCCAGTCGGCATAGGCGAGCAAGGGAGCGAGCGTCGCCCCCTGTCCGGCTGAGGCCAGATGGCGCAAGGTCTCGAGGCTCGTCCCGCGGACGTCGGCGCCGAGCGCCGTCCTCTCCGCGGCGCCGCAGAGCGCTAGCGCCTGCTCGCGCAGGCAATGGCCCTCGGTCAGCAAGAGAAGGACGCCCGGATCGATCTCTTCGACGCCGATCGAGCCGCGCCCGTGCTTTCCGTTTCGATCGGCGGAGACAAGGAAGAACGGTTCGTCATAGAGCTCGATCGAGGCCAGCCTGGCCTCGCGCGGGTCGGTCGCGATCACCGCGGCGTCGAGGGCGCCGTCGCGCAGCCGGGCGAGAAGCCGGTCGGTCAGATCCTCCACGAGATAGAGGGGCGTGCGCGGCAGCGCGCCGGCGAGTTCGGGCAGGGCGACCGGCAGCAGATAAGGGGCAACCGTCGAGATGATCCCGAGGCGCAGCTCGCCGGAGAACGGATCGCGCGCCGCTTGAGCGGCTGTGGTCACGCCCGCCGCGGCGGCGAGCGTCGCGCGCGCCTCCGCCACCACTGCCGACGCCCGATCGCTGACCCGCGCGCCGCGGCCCTCGCGGTCGAACAGGCGGAGGCCGAGCTCGGACTCGAGCTTGAGGATTTGCCCGCTCAGCGTGGGCTGGCTGACGTGGCAGGCCGCGGCCGCACGGCCGAAATGGCCGTGATCGGCGACCGCAACCACATATTCGAGGTCTCGAAGGTTCATGGGCCGAAGATTGGCGCCGCCAATCGCTTGTCAAGAGACAATCGATTGGACCTATCTCGCATCCAGGCTTATCGAGGCGTGAAGGGACTGGCGATGACGCGGAACCGCCATACGCCGCGATTATGGTCGCCGTTCACCGTTTTGGATCTTCGACGCGAGACGCTCAACACGATTGGAGGAAGACATGGCGGAAGACAGCAAGTGCCCGGTCGCGGGCGGAACGCCCACGCGCACAAACCGCCACTGGTGGCCAGACCAACTCAACATCAGCGTGCTCCATCAGAACTCCCGCCTGTCCGACCCGATGGACGAGGATTTCGACTACGTGAAGGAGTTCGCGAGCCTCGACCTCGACGCCGTGATCAAGGACCTTCACGCGCTGATGACGGACTCGCAGGACTGGTGGCCGGCCGATTTCGGCCATTACGGCGGCTTGTTCATCCGGATGGCGTGGCACAGCGCCGGCACTTATCGCATTGCGGACGGCCGCGGCGGCGCCGGCGCCGGCCAGCAGCGCTTCGCGCCCCTCAACAGTTGGCCGGACAACGCCAACCTTGACAAGGCGCGCCGCCTCTTGTGGCCGATCAAGCAGAAATACGGCCAGAAGATCTCTTGGGCCGACCTCATGATTCTGGCGGGCAACGTCGCGCTCGAGTCGATGGGCTTCAAGACCTTCGGTTTCGGCGGCGGCCGCAAGGACGTCTGGGAGCCCGAGGAGCTCTACTGGGGGCCTGAGGGAACGTGGCTGGGCGATGAGCGCTATAGCGGCGAGCGCGAGCTTCAGAACCCGCTGGCCGCGGTGCAGATGGGCTTGATTTACGTCAATCCCGAGGGCCCGAACGGCAAGCCGGATCCGGTCGCGGCGGCGAAAGATATTCGCGAGACCTTCTTTCGGATGGCGATGAACGACGAGGAGACGGTCGCCCTCATCGCCGGCGGGCACACTTTCGGAAAGACCCACGGCGCGGGCGATCCGTCCTTTGTCGGCGCCGCCCCGGAAGCGGGCGCCATCGAGGATCAGGGCCTCGGGTGGAAGAGCACGAACAGGACGGGTGTCGGCGCTGACGCCATCACCGGCGGTCCGGAAGTCGTCTGGTCGCAGACGCCGACCAGGTGGAGCAACCGCTTCTTCGACAACCTGTTCAAGTACGAATGGGAGCTGACCAAGAGCCCAGCCGGCGCCTGGCAGTGGCAGGCGAAGAACACGGAGCCCTCGGTCCCCGATCCCTTCGATGCGTCGAAGAAGCGGCTGCCGACCATGCTGACCACCGACCTGTCGCTCCGGATGGACCCGGCTTACGAGAAAATCTCGCGCCGCTTCTACGAGCATCCGGATCAGTTCGCCGACGCGTTCGCCCGCGCCTGGTTCAAGCTGACCCACCGCGACATGGGGCCCAGGATTCGCTATCTCGGCCCGCTTGTCCCGAAGGAGACGCTGATCTGGCAGGATCCGATTCCGGCCGTAAACCATCCGCTGATCGACGACGCGGACATCGCGGCGCTCAAGGCGAAGAACCTCGCCTCCGGTCTCACCGTACCCCAGCTGGTTTCGACCGCCTGGGCGTCGGCCTCGACCTTCCGCGGCTCCGACAAGCGAGGCGGAGGCAACGGCGCGCGCATTCGCCTCAATCCTCAGAAGGACTGGGAGGTCAACAATCCGGCCGAACTCAAGAAGACGCTCGAGAAGCTCGAGGCGATTCAGAAGGATTTCAACGCCTCGGCCAAAGGCGGCAAGAAGGTCTCGCTCGCCGACCTGATCGTTCTTGGCGGCGGGGCGGCGATCGAGAAAGCCGCGAAGGACGCCGGCCAGGAGGTGAAGGTTCCGTTCACCCCGGGACGCATGGACGCCTCGCAGGAGGAGACCGACGCCGCCTCCTTCGCCCCGCTCGAGCCATACGCGGACGGTTTCCGCAACTATTATCGCAGCCAGGACATCATGGCGCCCGAGGAGGCGTTGATCGACAAGGCGCAGCTGCTGAGGCTGACTGCGCCTGAGATGACGGTTCTCGTCGGCGGCCTGCGCGTGCTCGGCGCCAACGCCGGCGCGTCGAAGCACGGCGTTTTCACCAAGAAACCGGGAACGCTGACCAACGACTTCTTCGTCAACCTGCTCGACATGAGCACCGAGTGGAAGCCAGCCCAGGGCGCGGAAGGCGTGTACGAAGGGCGCGACCGGAAAACGGGCGGAGCCAAATGGACCGGCACGCGCGTCGATCTCATCTTCGGCTCGCACTCGGAGCTGAGGGCGCTCGCCGAGGTCTATGGCTCATTCGATGCGAAAGAAAAGTTCGTCAAGGACTTCGCCAAGGCGTGGGCCAAGGTGATGAACCTCGACCGCTTCGACCTCGTCTACAAGAGCGAACCGGCGCTGAAGATCGCGGCGGAGTAATCGTCCGGGATATCCCGGCCCACGAGCGAGGAGGGCGGCGCCTGCGCCGCCCTTGCGCGGCACATGGGACGACGACATGGCCAATCCCGGTCTCATCCCTGAACTCGACGTGTGGGATCTCGCGCGCTCGCTTTCCTTCTACGTCGAGTTGGTCGGCTTCACGGTCTCGTTTGAACGGCCGGAGGAGCGGTTCGCCTACCTCACTCTGGACGACGCGCATCTCATGCTGGAGGAGGCGGCCGGACCGGGCCGCCGCTTTCGGACCGCCCCTCTTGAACCTCCGTACGGACGCGGAGTGAACTTTCAGATCAACGTCGCCGACGCCGCAGCGCTCCACGCCCGCGTCCGCGCCGCGGGCCTTGTCCCCTATCTGCCGCTGGAAGAGCGCTGGTACAGGCAGAACCGGGTCGAGAATGGCGGGCGGCAGTTCGTTATCGCGGATCCCGACGGGTATCTGCTGCGTTTCTATACCAACCTTGGACAGCGGCCAGCGCAAGCGTGAGGTTTCCGGCGGGCCATTCCGGAATCCAGTTCCCTTGCCCTCCGCCCCCTGCTAATGGCGCGCTGCCCATGACCGCGCATCCGATCGAGACCATCCGCAACTTCGCGATCATCGCCCATATCGACCACGGCAAGTCGACGCTCGCCGACCGGCTCATCCAGGAGACCGGGACGATCGCCGAGCGCGAGATGGTCGAGCAGGTGCTCGACACCATGGACATCGAGCGCGAGCG
>DATNBG010000640.1:0-4505 GCA_035572075.1 Roseiarcus sp.
TACGGCACGCGCCATATTTTCGAGCCGGAATTCATGGAGTGGCTGGCTTCGTTCGAGCTCCCGGAATACGAACTGACCCGGCGCGACGGGCAGTACGAGCTGAGCTTCGCGGGCCCATGGACCGGCACGACGATGTGGGAGATTCCCGCTCTCGCCATCATCAGCGAGCTCAGGGCCCGGGCGGCGATGCGCGGCATGAGCCGGTTCGATCTCGATGTCCTCTACGCCCGCGCCAAGGCCAAGCTGTGGTCGAAGGTCGAGCGGCTGCGCGTCCTCGAGCATGAGGCGGGGCCGGTGAAAGTGTCGGATTTCGGCGCCCGCCGGCGGCACGGCTTTCTCTGGCAGCGCTGGTGCGTCGAGGCGATGCAGGAGGGCCTCGGCGCGAGCTTCATCGGCACCTCCAATGTCAAGCACGCGATGGACACCGGGCTCGAGGCGGTCGGCACCAACGCCCACGAACTGCCGATGGTCTATGCGGCGGCAGCCGAGGACGATGAGGAATTGCTCGAGTCGCCGTACCGGGTGCTGAAGGACTGGGCGAAGATGTATGGCGGCAACCTCCTGATAGTGCTGCCGGACTGCTTCGGCACCACGTCTTTCCTCGAGCACGCGCCGGACTGGGTGGCGGACTGGAAGGGCGCGCGCCCGGATTCGAAGCCTCCGATCGCGGGCGCGCGCGAGCTTATCGCGTGGTGGAGGAAACGCGGCCGGGACCCGAGGGAAAAGCTGATGGTGCTGTCCGACGCGATGGACATCGACACGATCGAGGAATCGGTGCGCGCGCTGAAAGGCCAGGTCAACCTGTCGTTCGGCTGGGGCACCAACCTCACCAACGACTTCACCGGCTGCGCCCCCGCTGGGGTCGACGGCCAGCTCAAGGCGATTTCGCTGGTCTGCAAGGTCGTCGAGGCGGACGGGCGCCCCGCGGTCAAGCTGTCGGACAATCCCAACAAGGCGATCGGGCCGCCAGACGAGATCGTGCGCTATCGCCGGGTGTTCGGGACAGCCGGCATGAACGCCATGCTGGTCACGGTGTAGAGGGGCCGATGGGATCGATGGGCTTCGCGGGCTTCGGCCCCAAGGCGCTGCCGTTCTTCAGGGCATTGCGTTCCATCAGAGCCGCGAATGGTTCGAGGCCAACTGCGAGCCTTACGAGAGCGCGGTCAAAGGGGCGCTCGGCGACCTCGTCGAGGATGTCGCGGGGCGGCTCCGGCGAGCAAAGATACCGATCACGGGAGACCGAAAAACCTGGGACGCGCTCGCCGATCAGCGCTCGTAAAGCCTCGGGCCGCTTGACGCTCGCGAAGGGAATCCTGCTACAAGCAGAGCCCCATGGCCAAACAGTTCCCCTGCCTTGACGCCAGTCATCGCGACTTCATCGCCCGCCAGCGCATCTTCTTCGCCGCGTCCGCCGCGCCCGGCGCACGAGTGAACGTTTCCCCGCGCGGGACGGACGCCCTGGCGGTCATCGACGAGCGTACTGTCGCTTATCTCGACCGCACCGGCAGCGGCAACGAGACCGCCGCCCATCTCAAGGCGGACGGCCGGCTCACGCTCATGTTCTGCGCCTTCGATGGGCCGCCGAACATCCTGCGCCTCTACGGTCGCGGCGAGGTTCTGCGGCGCGCCGGCCGAGCCTATTCCGAGCTGCTTAAGAGCGCCTTCGGCGGCGTCGAGCCGCCCGGCGCGCGCCAGATCGTCCGCCTCGCCATCGACCTCGTGCTCACCTCCTGCGGCTACGGAACGCCGCTGTTCGACTATCGCGGCGAGCGCCCCTCGCTCGACAACTGGTCGCGCGCCAAGGGCGAGGAGGGCCTCGAAGCTTACTGGCGGGAGACAAACCTGGTCAGCATCGACGGCCTGCCGACCGGACTGCTCGACGAGGCTTGAGGGCGCCCCACGCGCAATCGTTTTCGGGTGGTGCGCATTGTCGGAGGCTGTAGGGTTGCGTGCCGGCCGGAGCAATCCGGGCCGGCGTCGAATGATTCCCGGAATTTGGCCATGCTCGACATCCCCACGGTCCCGGCCGCCTGCGCGGATTACGCGACCGTCAAGCGCGCGATCGAATTCATCTCGCGGCGCTATCGCGACCAGCCTTCGGTCGAGGCCGTCGCGGCCTATGTCGGCCTGTCGGCGTCGCACTTCCAGCACGTGTTCAAGCGATGGGCGGGGCTAACCCCGAAGGCGTTCCTGCAGGCGATCACCATCGAGCGGGCGCGGGAACTGCTCCGCGATTCAGCCAGCGTGCTCGACGCGGCCTATGACGTCGGCCTCTCCGGCCCGAGCCGCCTGCACGACCTGTTCGTCGCCCACGAGGCGCTGACCCCGGGCGACTACCGGCGCGACGATCTCGTCCTCGCCTATGGCTTCCATGCTTCCCCCTTCGGCGAGGCGATCATCGTCGCCGCGCCCCGCGGCATGGCAGGCCTGGGCTTCGTCGACGAGGGGCGGCGCGAGGCGGCACTGGCCGACATGGCGCGGCGCTGGCCGCGCGCGCGTCTCGTCGAGGACCAGCGCGCGACCGCTCCCTACGCCGCCCGCGCCTTCGATCCCGCGCTGTGGCGGCCGGAGACGCCATTGCGCGTGGTTTTGATCGGAACCGATTTCGAGCTCAGGGTCTGGGAGACGTTGCTCCATGTCCCGATGGGGCGGGCGACCACCTATTCGGACATCGCGCGGGCGATCGGCAAGCCGAAGGCCGCGCGCGCCGTCGGCGCCGCAGTGGGCAAGAATCCGGTCTCCTTCGTCGTCCCCTGCCATCGGGTGCTCGGGCGCTCGGGCGCGCTCACCGGGTACCATTGGGGGCTCGCGCGCAAGCAGGCGATCATCGGCTGGGAGGCGGGGCGGACGGCGGCGTGAAGCCGCGCGCCTTTCATGACGGCGGCGGTTTCGGCGGCGGGAGCGCCGGGTAGGCGATGCGCAAGCCCGCCTCCCGCATCCGGCGCAGGACGTCGAAATTGATGTCGCTGCGGGTCCGCTCGGCGAGCAAGATGTCGTCGACGAAGCAGACGAGGTTGAATTTCAGCGCCCAGTCCCCGAACTCGGCGAACATGACCGAGGGGGCGGGAATCGCCAGCACCTGGTCGTGCGCCTTGGCCGCGGCGATCATGAGGTCGCGCACCGTGTCCAGGTCGCTCTCGTAGGCGACATTGACCGAGACGATAATCCGCCCGACCCGGTCGTTGTGAACCCAGTTCTTGACCACGCCGCTGACCAGGTTCGAGTTGGGCACGATCAGGCTGCCGCGATCGAAGGTCTCGATCTCGGTCGCGCGGGCGTTGATGGCGCGGACGAACCCCTGCTCGGTTCCCACCACCACCCAGTCGCCGACCCGGATGGTGCGCTCCCACAAGAGAATGAGGCCGGAGACGAAATTGTTGGCGATGGTCTGCAGGCCGAAGCCGATGCCGACCGAGAGGCCGCCGGCGATCAGCGCGAACTTCTGGAGGTCGAGGCCGATTTGGGCCCCGGCCAGCAGCGCCGCGACGATCACCCCGACATAGCCGACAATCGTGCGGACCGAGGTCCTCGCGCCGGCGTCGAGACGGGTCTGGGGCAGAAACCTCGAGCCCAGCCAATCCTGGATGAGCCGTGTGAAGAACACCGCAAGGGCGAAGACGATCGCGGCGCCGATGATCGACGACAGCGAGAGGGTCACGCCGCCGATCGAGAAGCCGAAATAGGCCGCGCGCAGCCCGCCGAACATGTCCGACTGCACGCCCCAGGGCCTCAGCACCCCCGCGATCGCGAGCGCCGCCACGATGACCCGGGCGAGGCCTTGCAGAATGACCGCGATCTGCGCCAGCACGCTTCGGCGCAGGCCCGCCATCGCCATGAGGCGGGCGCCGACCGGCGCGTCCGGCTTCAGGACCGCCTCGATCCCGTCATGGACGACGATGTCAGCGATGGCGAGGGCGCTGCCGAGGACGGAGAGGTAGATCGCCTGGTTGACGAGGAAAGTGGCGAAGGCGATGTAGCCGGTCAGCGCCGCAGCGAGAATGGCGAGGGCGGCCGCCCAGCCGAGCGTGCGTAGAGGCGCCCACGCCTCGGTCTGCCGCGCGTCTTGCGCGCCGGGATCGGACCCGAGCCGGCGCAGCGCATAGGCGATCGCGATCGAGACCAGAACCGCCCCCACGCCCCTCGTCGCAATCGCGATGTTGAGCGAGGCGGCGACGTCGGCCGCGGGCTCGATCAGCCGTTCGACCGCCCAGATCGCAGCGATCGCCATCGCGAGGCGATAGACGATCTCAGCCGTCCGGTCGCTCATCGGGAGGAGCCGCCAGCGCGCCCGCCCGGGCGCGAGCGCGCCGCGTCCGAGGGCATTGACGACGATCACGACGCGCAGCGCCTCAAACGCGCCGTCGATCACACCCTTCATGCTCGGATCGGAGAGATTGAAGGAATCGAGCGCGCCCGCCAGCACGCCGAGGAGAGCGAGCGGCGCGGCCGCGAAGAGCACGAACGTCCAGGCGGCGGCGAGCGCCCGGCGCAACCGGCTGGGCTCG
>DATNBG010000641.1:0-3533 GCA_035572075.1 Roseiarcus sp.
GGTCAAGAGCTTGTCGGTCAGGAGCGGCATGATCGCAATCGAGTGAAGGCGCGCCGCGGACGTCCCGTCGTTCCTAAACCACAGCTTGAGGTTCATGACCTTGTACTTCTCGTCCCTGACCTGAACCGATTGCTCGACCGGCTCGGCGCGGGTGAACACCAGCCTCGCGCCGGAACGCGCGGGCTGAGCGGCGGCGCCATGGGCGCAGGACCACATTACGATCGCCGCGACGGCGTTGAGGACCCTGGATAGCGGCATCGGAACCGGCGTTTGACGGGGAGGTCGACGTTTCCCAATGAAGGCCCGGCGGCCCCGCCTGTCAACGCTCACCCTATTGCCGCTCGAGCTCCTCGCGCAGGATTTCCAGCCCCAGCCATTCGTCCTCGGCGGAGGCCAGCGCGTCCCGCAAGTCGCCGTACGCTCTGGTCGCGTCCGTGAACGCGGCCGGCTCGCGAACGGGCAAGTCGGCGTCCGCGAGCTTCCGCTCGAGCGCGTCGAGTTCGGCGCGCATCGTCTCGATCCGCCCGGGCAGCGCTTCGAGCGCGCGTTGTTCGTTGAAGGACAGCTTACGCTTCGGCGCGGATCGCTCCTTCGGCCGGGTTTCCGGATCTTCGACCCTCTCGGGCTTCGGGGCCAGCGCCGCGAGCGGACCGCTCAGCCCATAGCCGCGCTGGGCGACCATGTCGGAATAGCCGCCCGCATATTCGACCCAGCGCCCGCCGCCCTCGGCGACAACGACCGAGGTCGCGACGCGGTCGAGAAAATCGCGGTCGTGACTGACGAGCAGGATCGTCCCGGTATATTCGCCAAGCAGCTCCTGAAGAAGATCGAGGGTCTCGATGTCGAGGTCGTTGGTCGGCTCGTCGAGGACCATCAGGTTTGACGGCCTCGCGAGCGCCCTCGCCAGCATGAGGCGCCCGCGCTCGCCGCCGGACAATTTGCCGATCGGGGTGCGCGCCTGCTCTGGGAGAAACAGGAAGTCGCGCATGTAGCCCAGGACATGCCGCCGCTCGCCGTTGATGGTCACGTAGTCGCTTCCCCCGCCAGTCAGCGCGTCGACGAGGGTCACTGTCGGCTCGAGCGAGGCGCGCCCCTGGTCGAGGCTCGCCATCGCGACATTGGCGCCAAGCCGCACCGAGCCAGAGTCTGGCGGGAGAGCGCCGGTCAGGAGGCTCAAGAGCGTGGTCTTGCCGGCGCCGTTGGCGCCGACGATGCCGATCCGGTCGCCGCGCATGACGCGAAGCGAAAAGTCCCGCACCACGACGCGGCCGTCATAGGCCTTGGCGATTCGCTCGGCCTCGATCGCCAGCGCGCCCGGCGCTTTGGCGTCCTGCGCCGCCATGGCCGCGACGCCCGCGGGTCTCAGCGCCTCGCGCCGCTCGCGCCTGAGGTCCGCAAGCTCCGCCACGCGCCGCATGTTGCGCTTGCGCCGCGCGGTCACGCCATAGCGCATCCAGCGCTCTTCCTCGACGATCTTCCGGTCGAGCTTGTGGCGCTCGGCTTCCTCCTCTTCGAGCTTCGCGTCGCGCCAGGCCTCGAAGGCGCCGAAACCCCGGTCGAGGCGCCGCGTCACGCCGCGGTCGAGCCAGATCGTGGCGCTGGTCAGGTCGGCGAGCAGCCTTTTGTCGTGGCTGATCAGCGCCAGCGCCGACCGGCTCGAGGCCAGGCGCGCCTCCAGCCACTCGATGGCGATGAGATCGAGGTGATTGGTCGGCTCGTCGAGCAGCAGGATGTCGGGCGCCGGGCTCAAGGCGCGGACGAGCGCCGCCCGCCGGGCTTCGCCGCCGGAAAGCTGGCCGGGATCGGCGGCCGGGTCGAGCCCAAGCTCGGCCATCATCGCCCGCGCCGCATGGGGATCGTCGAACTCGCTCAAGCCCGCGAGCACATAGTCGAGCGTGGTTGCGAAGCCGGACATGTCCGGCTCCTGGGGCAGGTAGGCGAGGCGCGCCGAGGGCTGGACGAAGCGGGTTCCCCGGTCGGGCGCGGTCTCCCCCGCGGCGATGCGGAACAGGGTCGATTTGCCCGATCCGTTGCGCCCGACCACGGCGATCCGGTCGCCGGCCGAAATCGACAGTTCCGCCCCGTCCAGAAGCGGCGCGCCGCCGAGGGTCAGCGCGATGTCTCGCAATTGCATGAGCGGCGGCATATGAATGAAGTCCGGGCGCGGCGGCGGTCACGCTTACCGGCAAGCGGGGGAAAGGGAAAGGCCCATGGCGACCAAGGGGACTTTGGCGGCGCTGGCGAAGCTGACCGGCTTGCGCGAGGCCACGCTGGCGCGCACGGCGAGAACGGATTTCGCCGCCGATCCCGGGCGGTTCGAGGCGTTCAGCGTCACCCTCGACGATCTCCTGTTCGACTATTCCAAGCAGCGCATCGACGCCGCGGTTCTCGCCGCGCTGGTCGACCTCGCCAAGGCGTGCGGGGTCGAGGCCAAGCGCGAGGCGATGTTTGCGGGCGAGAAAATCAACACGACCGAGAAGCGCGCCGTCCTGCATACCGCCTTGCGCAATTTCTCCGGGAAGCCCGTCCTGGTCGACGGCCACGACGTGATGCCGGACGTCATCGGCACGCGCGAAAGGATGCTGAGCTTCGCGGCGGATGTGCGCGAGGGCCGGGTGCGCGGCGCGCTCGGCCAGCCGATGACCGACGTGATCAACATCGGCATCGGCGGCTCCGATCTCGGCCCCGCCATGGCGACCCGCGCGCTCGCGCCCTACGCGCCGCCGAAACTGCGCAGCCACTTCGTCTCCAATGTCGACGGCGCCGATATCGGCGACACGCTGCGCGGGCTCGATCCGTCGCGGACCCTTTTCATCGTCTCGTCGAAGACCTTCACCACGCTCGAGACGATGACCAACGCGAGGACCGCGCGGGCCTGGATCGCCCAAGGGCTAGGCGAAGCGGCTGTCCACGACCATTTCGCCGCCGTCTCGACGCAACTCGACAAGGTGGCGGAGTTCGGCATCCAGGCGACGCGGGTGTTCGGCTTCTGGGATTGGGTCGGCGGGCGCTATTCGGTCTGGTCGAGCATCGGGCTGCCGCTGGCGATCGCCATCGGGCCCGAACGGTTCAACGATTTCCTGCGTGGCGGCTATGAGATCGACCAGCATTTCCGCGAAGCGCCGATCGAGCGCAACATCCCGATCCTGATGGGATTGCTGAGCGTCTGGAACCGCAACATTCTCGGCCACGCGACGCATGCGGTGATCCCGTACGACCAGCGGCTCGGGCGCTTCCCCGCCTATCTCCAGCAGTTGCAGATGGAGAGCAACGGCAAGTCCGTGCAGCTGGACGGGACGCCCGCCAATACCGCGACCGGCCCGGTCGTGTGGGGCGAGCCCGGCACCAACGGCCAGCACGCTTTCTTCCAGCTCATCCATCAGGGAACGGAAATCGTTCCAATGGACCTCCTCGTCGCGGCGACCCCGACCGACGCCGACGGGCATCACCACGATCTTCTGGTCGCCAATTGCCTCGCTCAGGGGCAAGCCTTGATGCATGGCCGCACGCCCGAGGAAGCCGAGGCGCTGACC
>DATNBG010000642.1:0-2510 GCA_035572075.1 Roseiarcus sp.
CGAGCCGACGCGACCCGCGCGGCTCCTCAAGCCTGCGCACAATGTTACGCGCGCCAATGATTTCAGGGCTTTACCACCTCCTTTGCGCAACTTTGCAACTTTCAACTTTTTTGCAACTTTTTCGCTTCTTCGCCTCATCGCAAAAGGCCTCCTTCGCAGGCGGTTCGGAGCGCGGCCTCGGGGCGCCGGGCCCGGCCCAAGTGTTTGTCCTGCCGGCATTTTGGTCCCCATCGTTTCCGCCAAGCCTGCCGCGGACCTCGGGCAAAGGAGCGCCGAAGGACGGTCGAAGGGAAAAGGCTGAAGTTCCAAACAACAGAAATAGTCTATGAAGATTCAGAAATTGTCAAGAGCTTATTCGCCGTGACGGCGATCGCTGGTCGAGAAGATCGAATTTCGCCAATGGTTTGCCTCAGTCTCCGGATCTATTGGTTTGGCGCCATCCTTCCGAAACCAAGTCCAGGTTTTCGGAAGACTCGTTCGGCGATCTGACTAAGCAGAATTTCGTTGGCGAGCCAACGCAATCCTGCTCAGATTCCCTTGATTTTGCGGGAGTTTTAGCCGAAAACCGGTGTCCACTTTTCGGCAATCCTGCTTAGGGCGCGAAACGAGCCGTCGCAGTTCAGCAACATCGTTGCGAATCTGCCACGGAGGCGCTAAACAGTCCCATCGCGCGAAGGGTTTCTCGGCTGACCGGTTTGACTGGGACCACGACGATCAACGCCCGGGGCTCGGCGCTCCTCGACGACGGCCGGCCGACCGGCCGCTTCGGCGTGATCGTGGTCGGCGCGGCGTTTCTCCTCGCGCTCGCCACCTTCCTGGTTTTCGCGCGCTTCACCCCGATCCTGCCGACCCCGACGGTCGTCTGGATTCTGCTGATCGGAGACGGTCTCGTCGTCGTCATCCTGATCGGCCTGATCGGGATCGAGCTGTTCGGCCTTCGCGCCGCGCGGCGGGCGGCGCGGGCGGGCGCGCGCCTGCACAGACGTTTTGTCGGCCTGTTCGCGCTGGTCGCGGCGATCCCGGCGATCGTCACCGCGGTCGTCGCCGGGGTTTCGGTCGAATGGGCGATCAACCCCAAATTCATGAGCGACGTCGCTTCGTTCATCAACGAGGCCAATCAGGCGACCCAGCTCTACGGCGACGCCCAGTGCCGCGCGCTTCTGCGCGACGCCGAGCTCACCGCGGACGACCTCGCCCGCTCGGCCGATCAGTTCCAGCCGGACTCGGCGCAATTCCGGGACTATTTCAGCTCGCGGGCGAAAACGCTCGGCTTCAGCGCCGCGGCGCTGATGAAAGGCGACGGAACCGTCGTTCAGCTCGCGGAAGGCTCGGATCCCAAGCTGATCGTCAAGCCCGAGGCGACCGACTTCAAGGACGCGGTGAGTGGCGAACTCCTCTGCCAGGTCCTCAGGACCGGCTATGTTTTCGTCGCCATTCGCCCGGTTCCGAAGACCGATGGCCAGTTCCTCTACGCCGCGCGAGCCTTCGATCCCTTGACCGCCAAGGTGGCGGACGACGCGGCCAGCGCCTCCATGATGTGGGCGCGCTTCGAGGCCGACCGCCGCGGCATCGAGCTCGCCTTCGCCACCGTCTTCGTGATGCTGGCGCTCACCATGCTGTTCTCGGCGATCTGGCTCGGCCTCGCCTTCGCCAACCGGCTGGTCCGGCCGATCCGCAGCCTGATCGCCGCGACCGACGAGGTCGCGTCCGGCAATCTCCATGTCCAGGTGCGCACCCGCCGTTCCGACGGCGACCTCGGCCACCTCGGCGAGACGTTCAACAAGATGACGTCCGAGCTCCTGCGCCAGCAGTCCGGGCTCATGGAGGCGAACGCGCTCAACGACGAGCGGCGCGCCTTCATCGAGGCGGTGCTGTCGGGGGTGCCGGCGGGCGTTCTCGGCGTCGACGCCGACGGGATCGTCACGATTTCCAACGCCGCCGCCGAGCGGATGCTGGGCGGCGGCCTCGGCCTGATCGGCCGGCCCCTTAGCGAGGTCCAGCCCAGCATCGGTTCGATCTGGGAACAGGCCCGTTCGCGCAGGCTCAGGCTCCATCAGGGGCAGGCGACCGTGCTGAGAGACGGCCGCGAACGCGTCCTCAACGTCCGCGTCACCGGAAATCCGGGACGCGACAATCGCGCGAGCGTGATCACCCTCGACGACATCAGCGACCTTGTGAGCGCTCAGCGGACCGCCGCCTGGGCCGACGTCGCCCGTCGCATCGCCCACGAGATCAGGAATCCGCTGACCCCGATCCAGCTGTCGGCCGAGCGGTTGAAACGGCGCTACGGCCGGCACATTGCCGACGGCAAGGACATATTCGACCAATGCACCGACACCATTATCCGGCAGGTGGACGACATCAAGCGGATGGTCGACGAATTCTCCTCCTTCGCGCGGACGCCGAGGGCCCGCCCGATCCGCGACGACCTCACCGATTGCGTGCGCCAGACGCTGTTCCTGATGCGGGTCGGCCGCCCCGACATCGCCTTTGAGGAGCGGCTGCCCGAC
>DATNBG010000643.1:0-3078 GCA_035572075.1 Roseiarcus sp.
CCTCGAGGTCCACGGCGAGCGCATGATCAAGCGCAATTTCGAGCCTGGCTTCCGGATCGTGTTGCATCAGAAAGATCTGAACCTCGCTCTTCAGGGCGCTCGCTCGCTCGGCGTCAGCCTGCCGAACACGGCCACGGCTCAGGAACTGTTCAACGCCGCGGTCGCCGCGGGCGGCGGGGCTTGGGACCACTCCGGCATGGCGCGGGTGCTCGAAGGCCTCGCCCGTCACGAAATCGGCCAGGAGAAGGCCCCGGCCTGAGACTCGGCGGGGGAGGCGAGCCCCATGAATGAGCGGCGCTTGCTGCGGGAGATGTTCGAGTCCGCGATCGCGGCCGCTTCGCCCGACAAGGCGGTTCCCCCGAACCTTCCCGCCCCGCCCGCGGGGCGCACGGTCGTGGTCGGCGCCGGCAAGGCCGCCGCTTCGATGGCCCGCGCCGCCGAAGCCCACTGGCCGGCGGAGAAGCCGCTCACCGGTCTCGTCGTCACCCGCTACGGCCACGGCGTCGGCCCGCTCAAGCGGATCGAGGTCGTCGAGGCCGCCCATCCCATTCCCGACGTCGCGGGACAAATGGCGGCGCGGAGGATCCTCGATCTGGTCAAGGGCCTCGGTCCGGATGACCTCGCGCTCTGTCTGATTTCGGGCGGCGGCTCCGCTCTTCTGACGCTGCCGGCGCCGGGGATCACGCTCGACGACAAGCAGGCCCTGAACAAGGCGTTGCTCAGGAGCGGGGCGAACATCCATGAGATCAACTGCGTCCGCAAGCACCTCTCGGCGATCAAGGGCGGCAGGCTCGCGCTCGCCGCCGCGCCGGCCAGGATCGTGTCTCTAATCATTTCTGACGTTCCCGGCGACGACCCATCGGTGATCGCCTCCGGTCCGACGACACCCGACGCGACGACGCTCGCCGACGCGAGAGCAGTGCTCGAGCGCTATCGCCTCGCCGCGCCGCCCGCGGTCAAGACGTTGCTCGAGGACCCGAGCGCCGAGACTCCCAAGCCGGGCGATCCGGCCTTCGCGCGGAGCGAGGCGCGCATCATCGCCGCGCCGCAAGCCTCGCTCGAAGCCGCGGCCGCGGTCGCGTGCCGCGCCGGCTATTCTCCGCTCATCCTCGGCGATTCCATCGAGGGCGAGGCGCGTGAGGTCGGCAAGGTGATGGCCGGAATCGCGCGCCAGGCCGCCGTGCACGGCCAACCCGTCCCGGCGCCCTGCGCCCTGATCTCGGGCGGAGAAACGACAGTGACGGTCCATGGAGCCGGGCGCGGGGGCCGGAACGTCGAGTTCCTGCTGTCGATGGCGGTCGAACTCGACGGCCGGCCCCGGATCTTCGCCCTCGCCGGCGACACCGACGGCGTGGATGGGGCCGAAGAGGCCGCGGGCGCGATCCTCGCGCCCGACAGCCTCGAGCGCGCCGCGCGGCTTGGCCTCAACGCCCGCGCGTCGCTCGCCGGCAACGACGCCCACGGCTTCTTCCAGGCGCTCGGCGACCAAGTCGTCACCGGGCCGACGCTGACCAACGTCAACGACTTCCGCGCCATCCTCGTCGTCGCCCTTTGAGATTCAACCGAACCGCGAATTCGGAATCCGGCGCAAGCAAACGTGAAGCCAATGATACGAAAGCAAGATAGCTTTGCTGGGCTTTCCAAAAAACTCCCGCGCTCCCGAGGTTGCGGGCAAAGGTCGCAGGGCAATTGTCCCAAACGACCTTCTCTATCCCGCGGCTCCCGGCGGGCGCCTTACTCAATATCTCGGCCTAGCGAAGCGGCTCATCGAGCGAGGCCCGGACTACCTCGCCGGTGCGGGCCACATGCTGGCGGATGAGATCGCCTGCCCTTCGCGCGTCCCGGCTTTCCAGCGCGCTAAGAATCAAAGCGTGCTCCTCGACCGATTCGGCCCAGCGGGAATCGGACAGAAGCGCCTGGTAGCGCGCGCGACGAACCCGAGCGATCAGGCGCGCGTGAAGCGCGACAATCTCCTGATTGCCCGAGAACCGGACGATCGCCTCATGCAGGGCCTGATTGTCGCGAAAATAGGCGTGGCGATCCTTGGCGGCGTGCCGCCTTTCGATGCCGCTCTGCAACTGGCGCAAAGTCTCGAGGTCCGCAGCCGACATTCGGATCGCCGCCAGCTCCGCCGCGAGGCCCTCGACGCCACTCAAGGCTTCGAACAGGTCCACGAGCTCCCGAATCGACAGCTGCGACACGTGGGCGCCCCGTCGCGGCACGAGCTCGACCAGTCCTTCAGCGGCGAGAACCTTCAGCGCTTCGCGCAAAGGAGTCCTCGAAATCTGAAGCTGCTGGCAGAGCTCCGCTTCGTTGATCCATTCGCCCGCAGACAGCCGTCCCTCGACGATCATGTCGCGAATCCGCTCGGTGGCTTCATCATGGAGCGGCCGCCGGCGGATCGCTATCGCCGCGTTGGTTTGCTTCGGTAGCGGATTTGCCAATGACGCAGCGACCGGAGTTGACGCTGACGTCATTGGCACAGTCTCCCTCCACGCCTCGCGCCGTTTGGGCGCGGCGAACACCAAAAGCAGGATGGCTGAGAGATAGCCGCTTGACATTTCTCATGCAACCGGTGTTAAGCTGCGCCATTCATAATTTTGCATGCAAAATTCAAAAAGAAGACGACCTAAGGAGAGAAAACCCATGTCCGAGTTCGATCTCGTGATCCGAGGCGGGACGGCGGCGACCGCGGTCGACGTTTATCGAACGGACATCGGCGTCCGCGACGGGCGCATCGCGGCCCTTGCCGCGGACCTTCCCGCGGGTCGGCGCGAGATCGACGCCAGCGGCCTTCTCGTCCTGCCGGGCGGGATCGACGCCCATTGCCATCTCGATCAGCCGACCGGGGACGAGTCGGTCATGGCCGACGACTTCGCGAGCGGGACGCGCTCCGCCGCCTGCGGCGGCACCACGACGGTGATGCCGTTCGCCGCCCAGATGAAGGGCCAGAGCCTGCGCGAGGCGGTGGCCGACTACCATCGCCGGGCGGACGGCAAGGCCTTTGTCGACTACGCCTTCCATCTGATCGTCACCGATCCCACGCCGCAGGTCCTGGGGCAGGAACTGCCGGCTCTC
>DATNBG010000644.1:0-3760 GCA_035572075.1 Roseiarcus sp.
TCGTCTGGCCGAGGCCCGAGCGGTTCAACTGGGCGCTCGACTGGTTCGACGCCGAGCTTGCGGCGGGAGAGCATGGGCGGCGGATCGCGCTGAAGGTGATCGGCGAGCGGGTCGAGACGCGGACGTTCGCCGATCTGCGCCTCGAATCCTCGCGCCTCGCCAACGGCCTTCGCTCTCTCGGGGCCAAGCGCGGCGATCGATTGCTCATGATGCTGGGCGTGGTCCCGGAACTCTGGGCGACGATGCTGGCGGCGATGAAGCTCGGGCTCGTGCTGATCCCGGCGATGCCGACTCTTGGGCAAGCCGACATCGCAGACCGGCTCGAGCGCGGTAAAGCGAAATATCTCATCGCGCATGGGTCCGATGCGGACAAATTCGCTGGCTTGGGCGGCGGCGTCGAGCGCGTCGCGATCGGCCCGGCGCCGCCCGGCTGGCGCCGCTACGCCACGCTGCTCGGCAGCCAGTTCTTCGAACCCGACGGACCGACCAGGGCCGACGACCCGATGCTCCTCTATTTCACCTCGGGCACCACGGCGCGCGCGAAACTGGTCGTGCACACGCACGCGAGCTACCCGATCGGCCATCTCTCCACCATGTACGGCATCGGGCTCAAGCCCGGCGATAGTCATCTCAACATTTCGTCGCCCGGCTGGGCCAAGCACGCCTGGTCGAGCTTCTTTGCCCCCTGGAACGCAGGCGCGGCCATCATCGCACTCGCCCTTCGATTCGACCCGCGCGCCGCGCTCGACGCCCTGGTCGAACACCAGGTCACGACATTCTGCGCGCCGCCGACCGTCTGGCGGATGTTGGTCCAGCATGACCTCAAGCAATGGAAGGTCGTGCTGCGCGAGGTTGTCGCGGCCGGCGAACCGCTCAATCCGGAGGTCATCGAGCAGGTGCGGCGCGCATGGGGCCTGACTGTGCGCGACTTCTACGGGCAGACCGAGACCACCATGATCGTCGGCAATTCGCCGGGACAGCGGATCGTTCCGGGCTCGATGGGGCGCCCGTCGCCTGGCTACCGGATCGCGCTCCTCGACGCCGACGGGCTCGAAAGCGACTCGGGCGAGATCGCCATTTCCCTTCACCCGCGCCCGGTCGGCCTCATGCGCGGCTACCAGGACGAAACGGGCGACCTCAAGGCGATCGAGGGCGAGTACTACCGCACCGGCGACGTCGCCACGCGCGACGCCAACGGCTACATCACCTTTATCGGCCGCGCCGACGACGTGTTCAAGTCGAGCGACTATCGCTTGAGCCCGTTCGAGCTTGAGAGCGTGCTGATCGAGCACGATGCGGTCGCCGAGGCCGCCGTCGTGCCGGCGCCCGATCCGATGCGCCACATGATCGCCAAAGGCTATATCGCGCTGAGCCAAGGCCACGCCCCGAACCGGACGACGGCGGCGGCGATCTTCAACCACATGCGCGCCCGTGTCTCGGCTTACAAGCTGGTGCGCCGGATCGAATTCGCCGAACTGCCCAAGACGATCTCGGGCAAGATCCGGCGGGTCGAGCTTCGCCAGCGGGAAAAGGCGCTCGCCGACCGCGGCGAACGGGCGGAAGCGGAGTTCAGGATCGAGGATTTCCCGGATGGGTAAGGAAAGCGGCCCCGCCTGGGAGAAAAGCGGGGCCGTAAAGCCAAAAGGAGGCGGGACGCTCACATCTGCATCAGTGAGCCGTGGCCCTTGGGCGTCTTGATCGATTCACACGTGCCCTTGGCGACGTATTTCCAATGGTGCGGATCGTAGTCGACAGTCGAAGTGCCGGCGCAGCTCGTGCCGGCCCCGGCGGCGCAATCGTTCTTGCCGGCGAGCGCGACGCCGTAGCACTTGTCAGCGCCCGGCTGGGCCGGGGCAGGACCCGCCTTGGCGGCGCTGGCGAGGGCGGCGGCGAGCGAGCAGGCAAGCGTGGCGGCGGTGATGGCGGTCCTCGCGTTCATGGGGGAATCCTCCGGTAAAACAATCGGTTGTGATCGCGTGTCGCGGCGCCCTCGCCGCTCGAGCGGAGCCTCGATCGGCCCTGCTGCCAGTACGTCCTTCGATCGCCGAGGTTACTGTACGATAAGATCACGAATTCGTGAACACCCGTGCGCATCGCGGTCTTGACGCGCTTGAAACCGCGCCGATTGGGGCCAGATATTGGCGAGCGCCGTCGAGAGGGCGCGAGCCGATGACCGAATTTCTCCACGCCGTCTGTCCCCATTGCTCCGCGGTCAACCGCATCCCCGCCGGCCGTCCGGCCTCGGAGGCGAAGTGCGGGGCCTGCAAGGGAGCCCTTTTCACCGGCGAGCCGGTCGCGCTGACCGCGAAGACCTTCGACAAGCACGTCGAGCGCAACGACATGCCGCTGATCGTCGATTTCTGGGCGCCCTGGTGCGGACCCTGCCGCGCGATGGCGCCGATCTTCGACAAGGCGGCGAGAGAGCTCGAACCCCGCGCGCGGTTCGCCAAGGTCAATGTCGACGAGGAGCCTCAGATCGCCGCCCGCTTCGGCATCCGCGGCATCCCGACCTTGATCGCGTTCGAGAAAGGCAAGGTCGCGAAGCAGCACGCGGGGCTGGTCGATCTCAACTTTCTGCGCGGACTGGCGCGTCCGGCCTGATCGGGCGCCCCGACGCCAATCAGCGCTGCAACTGCGCCAGATAGGCCTCCAGTTTCTTGAACACGCCGGCGAAACCGCCAGTCATGCTCGCGCGCCCGGCGTTAAACGTCCGGATGCCTGCCTCGTCCGAATTGTACGGCCGCCACGAAATCGTGATCCGCGTCATCTTGGGACCGATGTCCTCGAACGTCGTCGTCGCCAGCATTTCCAGCGGCCATTCCGGCGACATCGGGTGACGCGCCAGCCCGCCGTCCTTGTCGGAGAAGGACTGGATCAGCACGATCTTTTCGTTCGGCACGATCTCGCGAAATCTCTGCAGGCCCCACAACCGCGCGCCGTCTGGGCCTTCCTGGCAATAGTGGTATCTGCCGCCAACGCGGAAATCCATGTCGGCGTGAATGGTCTTGAATCCTTCCGGGCTTAGCCAGTTCGCCAGGTGTTTGGCGTCGGTCTGGACCTCATAGACCAGCGTGCGCGGCGCTTTCAGATCACGCGAAATCGAGAAGGCTTCGGTCTCCAACACGCTATTCTCCATTTTTTCCTCCATCCTTTCCGGCCGGGCTTTCACGCGACTGAAGCGTCTGCAAATAGGCGTCCAAGCGGTCGAGACTGCGTTCGGTCGACGCCTTGAGCTCGTCGATCCAGTTCGTCACGTTCTCAATTCGAGCGGCCTCGAGTTTGCAGGGCCGCCATTGCGCCTCGCGGCTCCGGCTGATGAGGCCGCCGCGCTCCAGGCTTTTGAGATGCTTCGTCATCGCCGGCCCGCTCAATTTGAGCGGCCTGGCCAGCTCCTGAACGGATGTCTGCCCAAGGCTCAACCGAGCCAGGATGGCGCGGCGCGCAGGATGCGCGAGAGCGGCGAACGTCAAGCTAAGAGGATCGGCGGCCATCATTTCACTAGTAGGTAAATTAACTGATCGGTGTAATACGAGCCCTGCGGGAGTCTGTCAAGGCGTTCGTCGACCCGGCCTGCGATCCGCGGCTCTGAGCGCGTCAGCCCGTGAAAACTTGTCAAGCTCAGCGGCACGCGCCAAGAGGGGCGCCCGGACAACCCGCTCGAGTCGAGACTTAGGAAGCCGATGCGTCTTTCCCGCTATTTCCTGCCCATCCTCAAGGAGACGCCAAAAGAGGCCGAGATCGTCTCGCACCGGCTTATGCT
>DATNBG010000645.1:0-11517 GCA_035572075.1 Roseiarcus sp.
CGTGACGCCGGCGAAAGCGTTGGGCCGCATGACGACCGGAACGCGGCCGGCCGAGGGCTTGAAACCCACGACGTTGCACCAGGCAGAGGGAATCCGGATCGAACCGCCGGCGTCCGTCCCCTCCGCGAACGGAACCAGTCCGTCGGCGACGGCCGCCGCGCTTCCGCCCGAGGAACCGCCGGTGTTCTTTCGCGTGTCGAACGGGTTGCGGGACGGTCCGAACAGGTAATTGTCGCAGGTCCCGCGCAGGCCCATCGTCGGGCTGTTGGTCTTGCCGAGGATGATCGCGCCGGCTCTCTCGACCCGCTCGGCGAAGAGGCAATGCCAGTCCGCGACGCAGTCCTTCATCGCCCGCACGCCGCCGAAGGTGAAGGGCCAGCCCGGCTTGAAGTCGAACAGATCCTTGATGGCCGTCGGGACGCCGTGCAGAGGACCGGTCGCCGCGCCCGACATGACCGCGGCTTCCGCGGCTCTCGCTTCCCGGCGCGCATCGTCGAAACCCTTGAACACAAAGGCGTTCAGGCTTGGATTGCGCCGTTCGATGCGCGCGATCGAGCTCTCGACGATTTCGACCGGGGAGAGGCTCCGCCGCCGCACCCGCTCCGCGATTTCCGCCGCGCTCATATAGGCGAATTCGTCCGCGCCCATTGGCTTCCTCCCGGGATTGCGGAGCGCCGGCGCGAGCGACCAGCCTCGCGCGTCTCACACCCTGAGCGGCATCAGCACGTAGAGCGCCGGCGCTCCCTCGCGATCCTGGATGAGGGTCGGCGAGCCCGGATCGGCCAGGCGGATCAAGGCGGTGTCGGACGACAGCTGGCCGACGATGTCGAGCAGATAGCGGGCGTTGAAGCCGATATCGATCGGCTCGGAATCGTAGTCGGCCTCGATCTCCTCGCTGGCCGAGCCGGAATCCGGGTTATTGACCGAGAGCGTCATCTTGCCCTCGGCGATCGCGAGCTTGATCGCGCGGCCGCGCTCGGACGAGAGTGTCGACACCCGGTCGACCGCCTTCTCGAACGGGTCTTTGTCGACGACGAGCCGCTTGTCGTTGCCGGTCGGAATGACCCGCGCATAATCGGGGAAGGTGCCGTCGATCAGTTTGGTGGTCAGCACCACCTCGCCGAACTGGAAGCGCGCCTTGGCGGTCGAAATCTCGATTGCGACGTCCTGCGACAGGTCCTCCAGGAGCTTCTGCACTTCGTTCACCGCCTTGCGCGGCACGATGACGCCCGGAATGCCGGCCGATCCTTCCGGCGCCGGGGTTTCGACGCGTGCGAGCCTGTGCCCGTCGGTTGCGACCGCGCGCAGCATCGGTTTCCCGCCGACGTCGACGGTATGGAGGAAAATGCCGTTGAGATAGTACCGCGTCTCCTCGGTCGAAATCGCGAACTGGGTGTTCTCGATCAGCCCCTTGAGCTCGGCCGCCGGCAGCGTGAACCGATGGCTGAACTCGCCCGAGGCGAGATCGGGAAAATCGGAAGCGGGCAGCGCCTGCAAGGTGAAGCGCGAGCGCCCGGAGCGCATGACGAGCTGCCCCGTATCGCCGGTTGTTTCGAGGCTTGCCTGCGCGCCCTCCGGGAGCTTGCGCACGATGTCGTGGATCATATGCGCCGGAACGGTCGTCGCGCCGTTCTGGGCGACGTCGGCGGGAACCTGCTCGGACGCCTCGAGGTCGAGATCCGTGCTCTTCAGCGCCAATTTGCCGTCTCCCGCCTCGATCAGCACGTTGGCGAGGATCGGGATGGTGTTGCGCCGCTCGACGATGCGATGCACGTGTCCAAGCGCTTTCAAGAGGACCGAACGCTCGATGGTGACCTTCATCGCATGAAATCCCGAGGTGTCCCCGACGCCCGACGCGCCCATCAGGGGCGCGGACCTTGCCAAGCCGCGCCCCAGCGCGCAAGGGCGAGGAAGCGAGCCCTCGGCCGGTGTCCTCAAGGATTTTCGTTGGCCCGTCAATTCCGCCGTAAGCTTTACCGGCCCTTAAACCACAGGCCTTACGCTCCGGGACCCGGCGGGGCGCGTTTCGCCCAGGGTTCCCCCGATAGGGGAGCCGCCGCGAGCGGGATCAGCGATGTTCGGCCGGCGCGCCAAGAAAAAACGTGAGCGGATCGAGCCCAGCCTCAATTGGCGCGGCGGCGGCTCTCATGGCGGCGATCTTCGCGCCGACCCCGCCGACCGACCGCCGGGCGCCCGCAAAGGGAAGGGCGCGTCCTCGAAACCCGCCTCGCGCTCGCGGCGGTCGAGGCAGCGCCGCTCGCTTATCGGCCATCTCGCCTATTGGGGCCTCGTGCTCTCGATCTGGGGCCTCATCGGGCTCGGCGCGCTGGTCGCCTACGACGCCAGCCAATTGCCGCCGATCGATCGGCTCGCGGTGCCCAGGCGCCCGCCCAACATCGCCATCCTCTCCGACGACGGCTCACTGATCGCCAACCGCGGCGATGACGGCGGCCCGGCGGTCAGGCTCATCGACCTGCCGCCCTATCTGCCCAGGGCGTTCGTGGCTATCGAGGACAAGCGGTTCTACGATCATCACGGCGTCGACCCGATCGGAATTGCGCGCGCGCTTTTGCGCGACGTGACCGGCGGGGCGAGCATCGAGGGCGGCTCGACGCTGACACAGCAACTCGCCAAGAACCTGTTCCTGACCCGCGAGCGCACGATCTCGCGCAAGATCCAGGAGGCGATCCTGGCGTTCTGGCTCGAGCGCCGCTACTCCAAGGACCAGATCCTCGAACTCTATCTCAACCGCGTCTATTTCGGCTCGGGCGCCTATGGGGTGGAAGCCGCGGCGCAGAAATATTTCGGCAAGAGCGCGCGATTCGTGACGCTCCCGGAGGCCGCGCTTCTCGCGGGCCTGATGAAGTCGCCGACCCGGCTCGCGCCCGACCGGAACCTCAAGGGGGCGAACGAGCGCGCGGCCCAGGTCATCACTGCGATGGCCGAGCAGGGCCGCATCACC
This sequence comes from Roseiarcus sp., assembly GCA_035572075.1. Taxonomy (GTDB): domain Bacteria; phylum Pseudomonadota; class Alphaproteobacteria; order Rhizobiales; family Beijerinckiaceae; genus Roseiarcus. The sequence continues at coordinate 2,963 of DATNBG010000645.1, forward strand.
GAGGCGATGGCCAAGCTCGCGCTCGCCAATCCGGCCGAGGTCAGGCGCGACAAGGGCGCGGGCTCGATCAACTACGCCGCCGACTACGTGATGGACGCCCTCAACGACACGCTCGGCGCGATCGACGAGGACATCGTCGTGACGACCACGATCAACGCCAAGATGCAGGCCGAGGCCGAGCGGGCGCTGACCGGCGAACTCGACGCGAAGGGCGCGAAGTTCGGCGTAGGGCAGGGCGCGCTGGTCGCGCTCGATCCCACGGGCGCGATCAAGGCGATGGTCGGGGGACGCAACTATGCCGACAGCCAGTTCAATCGCGCGGTCGCCGCCAGGCGCCAGCCCGGCTCCTCGTTCAAGCCGTTCGTCTATCTCGCGGCGCTGGAGAAGGGGCTGACCCCCTCGACCGTGCGTGACGACGCGCCGATCACGGTCAAGGGCTGGAGCCCGGAAAATTACTCGCGCGAATATTTCGGCCCCGTCACCCTGACCAAGGCGCTGGCGCTGTCGCTCAATACAGTCGCGGTGCGCCTGGGGCTCGAAGTGGGCCCGAAGGCGGTCGTCGCGGTCGCCCACCGGCTCGGGATCACGTCCGACCTCGACCCCGTGCCCTCGATCGCGCTCGGCTCCTCGGCGGTGACGCCGCTCGAAATGGTCTCCGCCTACGCCGCCTTCGCCAATGGCGGCATCGGCGTTCAGCCGCATGTGATCGTGCGCGTGCGCACCGCGAACGGCAAGCTTCTCTATGCGCGGCGCAACGCCAGTTTCGGCCGCGTCATCGATCCGCGATATGTGGCGATGATGAATGAGATGATGCAGGAGACGCTCACCATCGGCACCGCCCGCAAGGCGGAACTGCCGGGATGGCAGGCCGCCGGCAAGACCGGAACCAGCCAGGACTGGCGCGACGCCTGGTTCATCGGCTACACAAGCTACCTCGTCGCCGGGGTCTGGCTCGGCAACGACGACAACTCTCCGACAAAAAAAGTGTCGGGCGGCAATCTGCCGGTCGAGATCTGGAGCCGGTTCATGAGGGCCGCGCACGAGGGCGTGCCGGTCGCTGGCCTCCCCCTCGGGACGTGGCGCAGCGCCGAGGCTCAGAGCCCCGGCGCCTCGCTCCCTCCGCTCGACCTCACCGGCCTGCAGGCGCCGAGCGGCGGACGAGGAGGCCGCGCCCCACAGCCCGCGCCCGCGCCGCAGAGCTTCACCCCGCCCGCGCGTCTCGGCTCGCGGGGAGGGTCGAGCGGGAATGGCGACCAAGCGCCGGTCCCGCCCGCCGAGATCCCGAACGCCGGCCGCGGCCAGCGGGCGCGCGACAGGGGGCTTCTCGACAAGCTGTTCGGAACCTTGTGAGGAGCGGACGCGTCGGGATTGCCTGGCGGAAGCGCATGCGCCAATGCTGGCCGATTAGGCTATGAGGGAGCGGTTCGCCCATGCCGAAGCGGCTCGTCCGATGCGCGACGCTGATCCTGGCGCTTTGCGCCGCCGGGGCTGCCGCCGACGCCTTGCCCCTGCCAAGCAATCTGACAGGTTTCAGCACGCGCGATGGCGAGGCCCTCTTCGTCGAGAGCGGCGCGCGCGAGGCCTATTTCCCGCTCGCCAGCCACTTCGTGACCCAGAAGACCCAGACCTATTGCGGCGTCGCCAGCATGGTGATGGTCCTGAACGCGCTCGGGGTCCCGGCGCCCGAGGTTCCCCAATACGCCCCCTACCGGACCTTCACCCAGGACAATCTCCTGAGCGCGCGCACCGACGCCATTCTGCCGCGCGAGACCCTGGCCGAGCAGGGCATGACGCTCGATCAGATCGGGGCGATCCTTTCCACCGAGCCGGTTCATGCTGAGGTCCATCACGCGTCTGAAAGTTCGGTGGACGAGTTCCGCAAACTTGCCAGCGCCTACTTAAGCGAGAGCGGCCACTTCGTGATCGTCAACTATCTGCGCAAGGCGCTCGGCGAAGAGACCGGCGGCCACATCTCGCCCCTCGCCGCCTACGACGCCAAGGCCGACCGCTTCCTCATCCTTGATGTGGCGCGCTACAAATATCCGCCGGTGTGGGTGAAGACGGCCGACCTGTTCGCCGCGATGGACACCCCCGACGCCGCGAACGGCGGCAAGAGCCGCGGCTTCGTCCTGGCGGCGGCGGCGCCGCAATAGCGCCCCTCTGGCGACGGCTCCGGAGCGCTCCGTCGCGTCCATCCGCAAATCGTGATAGAAAAGCCGCGATGAACCTTGCGTTACGCAAACCCATGACCCTCGCCGAATTCCTCGAATGGGAAGAGCGGCAGGAATTGCGCCACGAATTCGACGGCGTTGGCCCGGTCGCCATGACCGGTGGCACGTTCGCGCACGCCGCCATCCAGCGAAATCTCGCCTACGCCTTGACGGGCCGTCTCCGCGGCAAGTCCTGCCAGTTCGTCGGCAGCGACCTCAAGTTCCAGGTCGCGGAAGGCCATATCCGCTATCCCGACGGCATGATCCTGTGCTCCCGGATCGACCGCTCCGCGAAAATCGTCCTCGACCCGGTCGTCGTCTTCGAAGTCCTGAGCTCATGCACGACGCGAACAGACCGGCTCGTCAAGGCGCGGGAATATGAGGCCACCGCCTCCGTCCAGCGCTACGTCATGCTCGAGCAGGACAGCGTCGGCGCCACCGTCTACGCGCACTCGCGCGATTGGTGGACGCATGACATCCTCATCGCCGATTCGGTTCTTGCCTTGCCCGAGATCGGGGTCGAGCTTTCGCTCGCCGAGCTCTACGAAGGCCTCGCCTTCGAGGACGAGCCCGATCCGGCGCGCTGACCGGCGGGCGCCTTCCCACCTCCACCTCCCCGGGAGCCAACGCATTGGCGAGCCGGCTTGGGCCCGGCCTTGGCAGCGCGCTTGACCGCCGTGATCGCGGAACCGCAAGGTTCCGCTTAAGCTCAAAGCCCAGCAATCGAGGAACGCCCCCATGCCGGCCAACACCCAGATCCTGCTCGATCACCGCCCGACCGACAAGGTCTCGCCGGCCAACTTCCGCATCGTCGAGACGCCGGTTCCCACGCCGGGGAAAGGCGAAGTGCTGGTGCGCCATAGCTTCCTGTCGCTCGACCCCTACATGCGCGGGCGGATCAGCGACGCCAAATCCTACGCCAAGCCGCAGGAAGTCGGCGCGGTGATGGGAGGGGGCACGGTCGGAATCGTAGAAGCCTCCAACAATCCGCGCTTCAAGGCGGGCGACGCGGTGGTGGGCATGGGCGGCTGGCAGCGGTACTCATTGAGCGACGGCTCGAGCTTGAATGTCGTGGACGCCAAGTCGGTCCCGATCCAGGCCTATCTCGGCGCGCTCGGCATGCCCGGCGTCACCGCCTGGTACGGCCTGAACCGGATCATCGCGCCGAAGGCCGGCGAGACGGCGCTCATCTCGGCGGCGACCGGCGCGGTCGGCTCGGTCGCCGGCCAGCTCGCCAGACATGCCGGCGCAACGGCCGTCGGGATCGCCGGGGGAAAGGAGAAATGCGCCTATGCGGTGAACGAACTCGGCTATTCAGCCTGCGTCGACCACAAGTCGGCCCATTTCGCCGATGAGCTCAAAGCCGCGCTGCCGAATGGCGTGGACGGGCTGTTCGAGAATGTCGGCGGCGAGCCGTTCCTTCAGGCGTTGCGCCGAACCAATGACTTCGCCCGGATTGCGATCTGCGGCCTCATCGCCTCCTATGAGGGCGCGCCGACGGCGCTGCCCGACATGCAGGTCATCCTCGTCAAGCGGATCAAGGTGGAGGGCTTCATCATCTCGGACCATTTGGACCTGTGGCTTAAGGCGATCGGGGAGCTTGCCGCTCTCGCCGCGGCCAGGAAGCTCATCTGGCGCGAGACGATCCGCGAGGGGCTCGAGAACGCGCCGCAGGCTTTGGTCGACCTGCTTCACGGGCAGAACTTCGGCAAGATGCTGGTCAAGGTCGGCTGAACGCCGGCGCGGGCCACCAGACTCCTTTTTTCCGGCGGCAAACTCCGGGGCTGGCTCGCGAAGCCTTTACCGTCTGCCGGCGTCGGCAGGCCCGGTCGCCGGGTTTTTCTGATCGAGACGCCACGAGCCATCCCAGTCGGCGGAGGGCGGATTGTCGCGGAACCTCTCGGCGCGGGCGAGGAGGACCATGCAGGGTCCGTCGCCGGGCGCCGCCGCCAGCGCCGCCTTGCACGCGCTCGCGGCCTCATCCCAGCGGCGCGCCCGGTATGCGGCGAGCCCATCGGAATAATGCGCGCGCAATGCGATCTGCTCCGCCGACAGTTGGCCGGCCCGTCCCATGATCTCGAACACGGTCTGCGGCCGGGTCTGGCCGGCGACAACCACGCGGTCGATTTCGCGCGCCTCGACCGCCTGGGCCGCGGCGGCGATCGTTGCTTGTGAAACCAGGCATCGGGCGCCGTAGACCTTGTTGGCGGATTCGAGTCGCGAGGCGAGGTTCACCGTATCGCCCATGACCGTGAAGCTCATCATGAATTCCGAGCCGATGCTGCCGACGAGGGCTTCTCCGGTGGCGACGCCGATGCGCAGGTCGCATTCGGTCGGGATCGTACGGACCCCGAGCAGCTCGGGCAATTCTTTGCGCAAGCCGCCGATGCGATCCATCATGTCGATGGCGGCGAGGCAGGCGAGGCGGGCTTCATCGGCTTCGTCGGTGAACGGCGGTCCCCAATAAGCCATGATGGCGTCGCCGATATATTTGTCGATGATTCCTTGCTGGGCCCGGATCGGCTCCGACATGGTCGACAGATAGCGGTTCATCACCTTGACGAGTCCTTGCGGCGTCATGCCTTCGCTCAGACGCGTAAAGCCTTTCATATCGCAGAACATGACCGTCATCGTCCGACGTTGGCCTTCGGTGGCCGCCGCCGGTTGATTGATGAGGCCTTCGGCCACGCGCGGGTCGATGTAGCGGCCAAACGTCCGCCGGATCTGTTCCTTGTGACGCAATTGGCCGACCATGCGATTGAATGCAGCCGTCAGCTGGCCGATCTCATCGTGGCTGACGACATCGATCGATCGATCGAGCTGGCCCGCCTCGACCTCGCGCGTCCCTTGCAGCAACAGCCGGACCGGGCGCGCGATCCCGGCGCCGACCAAGCCTGCAAACAGCAGTCCCAGGATTGCGGCTATAGCGGTGACAATGACCGTGATCCAGATCGCCCGCCGCTGATCGACCATAACCGTTGCAGCGCTGGCGTGGACCTGGGCCAGCATAGCCGCGCGGATTTGATCGATCCTTTGGTTGAACTCGTCTCGGAGGTCGTCAGTCCGCTGGAGCGAGCGTTGAGCCTCCGGAAAGTCGCGCGCCTCGAGGTGGCTGATGAGTCGGCTACGCTCTTCGTTCAGGAGCGGCCGAATATCCGTTATGGCCGCTTCTATCCGGCCGTCGAGGAGGGCCAGCGCTGCATTGTCCGACGGGGTGCTGGTGTCCTCAATGATCGACTCGATGAGTTTGCGCGCGGCCTCGGCTTCTTCCGTAACCGCGGCGTCTTTGGCCCGATAGATTTGCATGCGCTGTGCAAAAGCCGCGTTATCCGGCGGCGTTTGCATCTTGGCGATAACCATCTGACGCAGGGCGAGGGAGCGCTCGAGCGATCGCACGTGCGTGCGCGCCAGGTCCCCATAGGCCGGGACATATTTATTGGTCAGCTCGTCCAGCAAATGACCGACCCGATTCGCCATCAGGGCCGAGAGGATGGACGTGGCGATCATGAGGACGACCAAGCCAAGGGCGATGCCGACGATCTTGCGCCTGATCGATTGGCTGAACATGGGTTTTTGGGTCCTGGCGGCTAAAAGGAAAGTCCGAGTCTTGGGTGTTCGGTCCGGCCTACCACAAATCGGACGAGGACCGCTCTCCTGGACGATGTTCGAGCGCCCCAGCCCTTGCGGGCGGGATTCGGCCGCGCTGGCGATCATTGGCCGCCGCGCCTCATTGAGTTGTACTAAAGCCGGTTTCGACCTATTTAACAATAATGAAGCTCGGCGACTGGCTTAAGCGCAATCGGGTGACGCGGACGGACTTCGCCCGCCGCATCGGCTTGTCTCCCGGCGCGGTCACCCTGATCTGCCGCGAGCATGGAAGTTGGCTTTCGCGCGAGACCGCCGAGCGGATCGTGGCCGAGACGCAGGGCGCGGTCACGCCGAACGATTTTCTTGAAGCCGCGCCGCCGCTCAATGGAGCAGACATGCCCAATCCCGTCGCCGACGCCATCGAGGCTTTCGCCCGCGGCGAGATCGTCGCCGTCACCGACGACGACGACCGCGAGAACGAGGGCGACCTGATCGTCGCCGCCTCGCTCTGCACCACCGAGAAGATGGCCTTCATCATCCGCAACTGCTGCGGCATCGTGTGCGCGCCGCTGACCGGCGAGGACGCGCGGAGGCTGAACCTTGCGCCGATGGTGGCGATCAACGACGCGCCGCTCGGCACCGCCTTCACCGTCTCGGTCGATGTGCGCCATGGCCTCACCACCGGCATTTCCGCCGAGCAGCGCACGAACACCGTGCGCGCGCTCGCCAACCGCAACATGGGGGCGGCCGATTTTGTGAGGCCAGGCCACGTCTTTCCGCTGGTCGCCAAGGACGGCGGCGTGCTGATGCGCTCCGGCCACACCGAGGCTGCGGTCGACCTCTGCAAGCTCGCCGGCCTGCCTGCGGTCGCGGTCATCTGCGAACTCGCCAACGACGACGGCACGGTGATGGTCGGCGGGCAAATCACGGCCTTCTGCGACAAGCACAGGATCAGGCGCATCTCGGTCGCCGACCTCATCGCCTACCGGCAGGCGCGCGAGAAGCTGGTCGAGCGGGTCGCCTCGTTTCCGATTCAGACGCCGATCGGCGAATTGCAGGGCTACGCCTATCGCACCCCGTTCGACACGGTCCTGCATTTCGCCTTCGTGCATGGGGCGGTCGGCGACGGGCGCAACATGCCGGCGCGGCTGCATCGGGCCGATATCTTGAGCGACATTTTCGGCGGCGGCGCCATCCCCAAGGTCTTGAGCCGCTTCAAGGCGGAGGGGCGCGGCGCGCTCGTCTATCTGCGCGAGGGAACGGCCGGGGTGCCGGCGAACCTGGGCGGGCGCCCGACCGGCTCGGACGAAACGCGCGAGACCCAATGGCGCGAGATCGGCCTCGGCGCCCAGATCCTGCGCGACCTCGGCGTCACCTCGATCCGGCTCAGGACCGACAATCCGCGCACCTATGTCGGCCTCTCCGGCTTCGGCATCGAGATCGCCGCGGTCGAGCCGATCGACGGGTGAGCCGCGGCTCTTAAGCCGCGGATGCAACCCCAAGGCGAACTCCATGCAAGATAAACACCGTCAAACGCCAATAGACGCCAGCAAACCGCGCGTAAGCGCTAGTAAATTTGCTGGCGTTTGCTAGCGTTTATTTTTCCGAATCGGGATTTTTCAATGGGTTACGGGCGAGAAAATTAAAAAAATTCCCCGCTTTTCTGAACTCAACTCCAAGGGTTGCGGCACGGCCACGCCGCTTCGGCCTCTCCTCAATCGCCAACACTCCTCTCGCCGGACGTCTTGCGCCGGCGAGCGCTATCCTGATCTTGAGAAAGATTGTCGCCGTGATTTCTGTTTTTGTCAAGTCATTTCTATCGCCACCGACACGACCCCACATGATCGCGCTTTCCTGGCTGCCCTGTGTTCGCAGCGTTCGATGCCAAGGGCGACATCTACGTATCGGAAATCTTGCGCAACGAGCTTTGGGTCTTGTCGCCAGACGGAAGCAAGCGCGCGCTGGTCGCCAACAAAAAGATGGCGCCGCTGGACAACAACACCAGCCTTGCCTGGTACAAGGGCGTCATCTGCACCGCCAATCTCGGCTTCACCCATGAGAAGCCGGAGCAAGCGGATAAGACCATCGTCTGTATCCGCGGCTACGAGATGCCATAGGCCGAAGCCCGCGGGTCGCGGACGGGATAGATGGCCCCGACCACGGCCACATGCCCGTCCGGCCCCGCATTCACGCCGGGCGCGAAAAATCGGTGCGATGATCTAGCGCAAATTGCATTTGGGTCGAACCGCGACCGTCATTGCGAGGAGCGGAGCGACGAAGCAATCCAGGAGTCATGAAGCGCCCTACGGCCTCCTGGATCGCCGCGCCCCTTCGGGGCTCGCGATGACGATTCCACCCAGAAGCAGGGCGTCCTAGACGACCGGTCCGGGCGTCCTGGGAGAAGACAGCATGTCCGATTTCAACACCGGTTTCGTCATCTCACCAAGGCGGGCGCGCGAAGTATGTGACCTCAGTATGCATGGGAGCCTTTCTTCTTGGCGCGGCAGGGTTGCTGAACGCGCGCCGGGCGACGACGCACTGGGCGTATGTCAACTTGTTGCCTCTGGTGGGCGCCCGCTACGAAAAAGGGCGGATCGTGCAAGACGGCAATGTCTTCACTTCAGGCGGCGTCTCGGCAGGAATTGATTTCGGATTCAGCATTGTCGCCGAGATTGCCGGATCCGAGGTCGCGCAAGCGCTCCAGCTCGGCCTCGAATATGACCCGTCGCCTCCGTTCGATAGCGGCCACCCCGACAA
>DATNBG010000646.1:0-4854 GCA_035572075.1 Roseiarcus sp.
TGCGGGCCAAAGGGCTGCCGGCGGCTGATCGGCGAGACGCTGCCCGAGGACCTTCTGGCCATCGACTATGGCCATTACAGCCCCAAGGGCTCCGTCTTCGCGGTGAAAACCATTCTCGCGCCGGTCATCGACGCGGAATTGAAGCGATTGGGCCTGAATTGACGCCGCGCCGGGCGACTCGCGACGGCCTCGGGCGGCTTCTCAGCCCGCCGGAACCGACTGGACCTGGACCGGCGCGCGGATGACTGGCTCGAGGCGCGTCAAGCGGATCGGCGCCTTGACGTCCGTATCCAAGTCATCGGCCTCGTAGTCCTGGAGATGCAGCGTGCAGAGACGGGGGCGGGGCTTGGCGTCGTGGGAGCACCAGTCGTCAAAGGTCAGGAACTCGAGGTCGGGCACGCCGATCGCCTCTTTGACCCATAAAGCCGACGCGACCTGCATGGCGTCGCTGAGCGACATCGTTCGCGGTTTCGCCTCCGGGCCGTCTCCCGGCATTCGCCATTTGGCGTCGCGAAGCCTGGCGACGCGCAGCATCGCGTTGGGGTCGGGCGTCACCAGGGTCGCCAGCGTCCGGATATAGCGCGTGAGCTCGATGAGGGTGGGAAAACGTCCGGGAACGAAGGCCGAGGGTCTCAGCTCTGACAAGAGCACGCTGCTGACCCACACGCGGCGCCTGGCGACCGCCGCCTCGGTGAGGATGGTCTCGATGAGCTGTTCCGCCTCGCCCGAATCGCCGTTCGCGTGGCGAAGCACGACGCTCGAATGGAGGAAATGCTTGTCGCTACTCGACGGTGTCAAGACCGTTGTCCTCGTCGGTTAAGGGCATGAGGCGCAGCGAGCCTCGGATGTCGATCGCCGCGCGAACGTGGCTTCTTTCTTCGATCGTCAGCACTTCTATTCGCTCGGGAAGTTGACTGTCGCCAGTGTAGATTGCCCTTCCCGTGATGCAAACGTTTTTATTGCCGAACGGATTCAGGACGTCTTCTCCCTGCGACTTGTCGAACACGCATTCGATATGAGTCGTTCCCGCCGGAAGCATCAATTCTCCGGTCCATACCGCGCCGCGATAGTCGATTTCGTCCAGCCGCCCCTCGAACGACATGATCGCGCTGCCCAGAAACCAGTTGTCCGTCCGCGCCGCGTCATCCTTGAGTCCGACCCGGTCGACCTGGCGGCGAAAGAAATCGTCGATCGGCAACTCGGCGTCGTTGAATTGCGCGAGCACGTGAAATGAAGGATCGAGCCCCTTGATGATGCGGATGAAAGCCCTCGTCACCCTGGGACGCCGAACGACGGTCTGGTAGTCGCTGCGGTAAATGCCCTCGGCGCAGCGCCGGAAGAACTCGATCGCGGACGGGGTCGCTTGGCCGAACGCTCGTCGCTTCTCCAGGATTCCGAACTCGTAAGGATCGAGAGCCAGGTGGGAGATCAGGAACTCGCTCGACCGCGCCTTGGGCTGAAGTTCGCGGTCGGTCACCATGAGCGCCGTCAGGAACGCGTCGAAGGTCTTCTTGAACAGTTCGGCCGGAATGGGTCCGAAATCGTCGCCGCGGTCTTCGACCGGCCGGATCACGACCCGAACCTCGTTTGGCCCGATCAGGTTGCTCATGGGCTGTTGCTCCCGCCGCCAAGCCTTACCATGCCTTGAAAAGCGGCAATAGCGCGGCGGGCCGTCAAGGCCGCGCCGGCGGCGGACGCCCTGGGGCCACCAGGGATTGCGTTGGCGAGCCGACGCAACCCTGCCCCGCGCGGCTGTTCAAGTCCGCGCAAAAAGTTACGCGCGCCAATGATGTCAGGGGCTTGCCACCTCCCTTGCGCAACTTTTTCGCTTCTTCGCTCATTGCAAGAAACCTCCTTCCCCACGCGCCTCGGGTCGCGGCCTCCGATCGCTCGTCCCGGCGAGGCCGCGGCTTTAAGGCCCGGGCCGGAGGCCGTTGTCCCGCGAGGCAAAAAAACGGAATCGTTTCGCCGAACGATACCCGCGGTTTCGCGCGCTGGGTCGCAAAAGCCTTGAAATCATTGGGGAGCGAAATCGGATGATTTCGCCGGATCGTTGGTTTCAATCGGTTGGCCGGCATTTGGGTTCCCGTTGTTTCTTGCGAAGGCGTCGGGACTCGAGAAGAACCTTGAGTTCTTAACAACAGAAATAATCTTACAAAATTCCGAATTTGTCAAGACATTGTTTGCCGCGGCCGCGCCCCGCCAACGGGCTTCGCTGGCGATATAACCCTGCCGGCGCCGGTTTTCTCGGCCTGCGGTTCACGCTATGGGCTGTTTCAGGATGCGCGTCCTTGGAATCGAGACGACCTGCGACGAGACGGCGGCGGCGGTTGTGCGGCTGAAGTCTGACGGCGCGGGCGAGATTCTCGCCGACGAGGTGATGAGCCAGATCGCGGCGCACGCGCCGTTCGGCGGCGTCGTGCCGGAGATCGCGGCGCGCGCCCATGTCGAGGTCGTCGACCTGCTCATCGCGCGCGCGCTGAAGCGCGCCCAGGTTGCGGCCAGGGACCTCGACGGCGTGGCGGCCGCCGCCGGTCCCGGCCTCATCGGCGGCGTGCTGGTTGGCCTGATGGCGGGCAAGGGCGTGGCGCTCGCCTGCGGCAAGCCGTTCATCGCGGTCAACCACCTCGAGGCGCATGCGCTGACGGCGCGCCTGACCGATAGCGTCGCTTTCCCTTATCTCGTGCTTCTCGCCTCGGGCGGGCATACGCAGATTCTTGCGGTCAAAGGCGTCGGCGACTACGACCGGCTCGGCGCGACCAAGGACGACGCCATCGGCGAAGCGTTCGACAAGACCGCCAAACTCCTGGGGCTGCCCTTTCCCGGCGGCCCGGCGGTCGAAAAGGCGGCGGAAGGCGGCGATCCCGATCGGTTCGCGCTGCCGAGGCCCTTGCTCGCCCGGCCGGAAGCCGATTTTTCGCTGTCCGGGCTCAAGACCGCGGTGCGGCTCGCGGCGGAATCCGCAAGCCCGTTGCGTCCGCGCGACGTCGCCGATCTCTGCGCCTCGTTCCAGGCGGCGGTGGTCGACGTGGTCGAGGACCGGGTTCGGGTGGGACTGAAGCTGTTCCGCCGGCGAATCGGCGCGGCGCCCAAGGCCGTCGTGGTCGCCGGAGGCGTCGCGGCCAACCGGGCGCTGCGCGAGGCGCTGACCCGCTTTTGCGCCGAGGCCGGCCTGCCATTCGTCGCGCCGCCGCAGAAGCTGTGCACCGACAACGGCGCGATGATCGCCTGGGCGGGGATAGAGCGGCTGAGACTGGGCAAGATCGACGGGCTCGACGCGCCGGGCCGGCCGCGCTGGCCGCTCGACCCCAAGTCCGAGCGCGCGCTCAACAACAAGGCGTGAAGCTGCCGCGCCGGGCGGTCAGTATCCCTGTGGCTTGGGGGCCGGCGCGCCCTGCGCGCCCGCGTGCTCCGCTCTTTCCTTTGCCTTTTCCTTGGCGAGGTGATGGCCGACGATGCAGCCGCCGATCGCGCCCATGATCCCATGATGGCCGGCGTAATGGCCGGCGACGCCGCCGACCAGCGCGCCCTTAAGACAGCCCTTGGCCTCGGCCGGCGCGGGCGCCGCGGCGAGCGCGAGCGCCAAAGCGAAGGCGGCTGGGATTGCTTGTTTCATGAGCGCTTCCGTTGTTTCGCGGGCCAGTTCCGTCCCGATGGCGAATTTCACGCCGCCATGTGGTTTCTCCTCCGTCACTTGGCAAGAGGGGCGCTTTTTGCTTGGGCGGCTCGCGCTCATGGCGCCATAAACATTGCAATTCTCGCGTCCCATGCCTATAGAAGCGTTTTCCTCTCAAGTTTGATTGGTTGAGGCCGCGTTCGGGGCGAAACCCGCGAGCGCGCGCCAAACGATCGTCAAGGAGCACTCATGAGCGACGCGCCGTTGATGCCGAAGGCGACCGCCGTCTGGCTGGTCGAGAACACTTCGCTCACCTTCGACCAGATCGCCGAGTTCTGCAAACTGCACCCGCTCGAAGTCAAGGGGATCGCCGACGGCGAAGTGGCGACGGGGATCAAGGGCTACGATCCGATCTCGACCGGCCAGCTCACCCGAGAGGAGATCGCCGCCGCCGAGCATGACCCCAACCATCGGCTTCATCTTTCGACCTCGAAGGTGCGCACGCCCGAGTTCAAGAAACCGCGCGGCGCGCGCTACACGCCGCTGTCGCGCCGGCATGACCGGCCGAACGCGGTCTTGTGGCTCTTGCGCAACCATCCCGAACTCAAGGACGCGCAGATCATGCGGCTGGTCGGAACGACCAAGCACACGCTCTCCGCCATTCGCGACCGAACCCACTGGAACTCGGCCAATCTTCAGCCGATGGATCCGGTGACGCTGGGCTTGTGCTCGCAGATCGACCTCGACTTCGAGGTCAATCGCGCCGCCAAGGAACGCCCCAAGGTCGAGGAGGATCGCAGCCAGACGCTGGTGCCGGCGGAAATCACCACCGCCAAGCCCGCCCCCGCTCCCGCGAGCCAGCTCGAAGTGTTCGGCGTCCCGGCGCAAAAGCCCAAGCCCGCCGACGAGAAGATCGACGTCGATTCGGTGTTCGGGAAGCTCAAGGAGAAGACGCCGCCCGAAGGCGGATAGGCCGCGCGCCGCTGTCCTGCCGGCGCCTCAAAGCTTCCATCGTCATGGCCGGGCTTGTCCAGGACAAGCCCGGCCATGACGCCTTCAGAGGCGTCGCAGGTCCAGCGACGGTTTGCCTCGCAGGGATCGAGCAGGCTCCTCCGATGCTATTCCGCCGCTCTCGCGTGGACCGCCGGATTGTTCGGGTGCGTCGTCCAGTCCGCGAACGGACGGTCATAGCGAAGTCCGGTGCGGGGATCGGCGCCGTGAGTCTTGTGGACGAGCGT
>DATNBG010000647.1:0-3819 GCA_035572075.1 Roseiarcus sp.
TTGGCGCCGATGAGTCTTCTCGAGCTCAAGGATGTTCGCAAGACATTCGGCGCCATCGAGGCTTTGCGCGGCGTCAGTTTTTCGGTCGAGGCGGGCAGCGCGGTGGCGCTGGTCGGCGACAACGGCGCGGGCAAGTCGACGTTGATGAAGACGATCACTGGCGTCTACCGTCCCGACAGCGGCGAGATCCGCTTCGACGGAGCCTCGATCGTCGGCCGGGATCCGGGCGAGATTCGCGAGGCCGGCATCGAGATGATCTACCAGGACCTCGCGCTCGCCCGCATGCGCGACGTCGCCTCGAACATTTTTCTCGGCCGCGAGCTCACCCGCTCCGTGCTTGGCGTGAAGCTGATCGACACGGGCCGCATGCGCAGCGAGGCCGAGGCGATGGTCGCCCGCCTCGGCGCGCGCATTCCCTCGGTCACCCAGGCGACCGGCCTGCTATCGGGCGGCCAGCAGCAGTCAGTCGCCATCGCCCGCGCGCTCACCTTCAATCCCAAACTCGTCATCATGGATGAGCCGACCGCGGCGCTTGCCGTGCGCGAGGTTGAACATGTGCTCGACCTTATCCGCACGCTTAAGCGGGACGGCATCGCCGTCATCCTGATCAGCCATCGGCTGACCGACGTGTTCTCGGTCTGCGACCGCATCGTCGTCCTGAGGCAGGGGGCGGTGATCGCCGACGATGCGACCCGCTTGACCAGCATGAACGCGGTCGTCGCCCACATCGTCGGAGCGGCGGATGAGTCGCTTCAGGGAGGCCACTAATCATCGGTTCCGGCGCGCATTCGAGTCCGTGGGCTTCCGAACGGAGGGGCAATTGAAATTCGGCATCTATTACTCGTACTGGGAACAGGAATGGAGCGCGGACTGCCTGAAATACGTGGACAAAGTCGCGAGGCTAGGTTTCGACGTCCTCGAAATCGCCGCTCATCATCTGAACAGCTATAGTCCGGCGCATATCGACGAAATCGGGCGTTCGGCGAAGGCGAACGGAATCACGCTCACCGCCGGGCTGGGGCCGTCGCGCGAGAGGAACCTGTCGTCCGCCGACCCGGCGATCAGGAAAGCGGGGCGGGCCTTCTTCGAGGAGACGCTGGTGAACCTCGCCAAGCTCGACATCCACGTCATCGGCGGCGCCCTCCATTCCTACTGGCCGATCGACTATTCGAAACCGGTCGACAAGGCGGGGGACAGGGCGCGGGGCCTGGAGGGGATCTCGAGCCTCGCGGATTTCGCCGCCAATCTCGGCATTGACCTGTGTCTCGAAGTGCTGAACCGGTTCGAGAACCACGTTCTGAACACCGCCGAGGAGGGCGTGGCCTTCGTCCGGGAGATCGGCAAGCCCAACGTCAAGGTCATGCTCGATACGTTCCATATGAACATCGAGGAGGACAGTTTCGGCGCGGCGATCCGCGCCGCCGGCCCGCTGCTCGGCCATTTCCATACAGGCGAGAACAATCGGCGGGTTCCCGGCAAAGGCCGGCTGCCCTGGCATGAGATTGGAGCGGCGCTGCGCGAGATCGGCTACGACGGCGCGGTCGTCATGGAGCCCTTCGTCAAGATGGGCGGCCAGGTCGGAAGCGACATCAAGGTTTGGCGCGATCTCAGCGACAATGCGGATGAAGCGGGGATGGACGAAGCGGCGCGAGAGGCTTTGGCGTTTTCGCGATATGTGCTCGGTTGAGGGCGCTTCCCCTCAGGCGTTCGGGATGTTGCGCGCGAGCGCTTCGAGCACCGCCATGCGCACCGCGACGCCCATCTCGACCTGTTCGCGAATGAGCGACTGCGCCCCGTCGGCGACAGCCGTGTCGATCTCGACGCCGCGGTTCATCGGTCCCGGATGCATGACCAGCGCGCCGGGTTTGGCGTAGCCGAGCTTGTCCTCGTCGAGTCCGAAATAGCGGAAATATTCGCGCGGCGAGGGCACGAAGGCCCCGCTCATGCGCTCGCGCTGCAGGCGCAACATCATGACCACGTCGACGTCCTTAAGCCCCGAGCGCATGTCGTGGGTGGCTTCGACGCCCATCCGCTCGACGCCCGCCGGCATCAGCGTCGAGGGGCCGATGACCCGCACGTAGGCGCCCAGCTTGCTCAAGAGCAGGATGTTCGAGCGGGCCACCCGCGAGTGGAGGATGTCGCCGCAGATGGCGACGGTGAGGCCCTCGATGCGGCCGAGATTGCGCCTTATGGTCAGGGCGTCGAGCAACGCCTGGGTCGGATGCTCGTGCGCCCCGTCGCCGGCGTTGACCACCGAGCAGTCGACCTTGCGGGCGAGCAGATGCACCGCGCCCGCCTGATGGTGGCGAACGACCAGAATATCGGGGCGCATGGCGTTGAGGGTCATGGCGGTGTCGATCAGCGTCTCGCCTTTCTTGATGCTCGACGCGCCGACCGCCATGTTCATCACGTCCGCGCCGAGCCGTTTTCCCGCGAGCTCGAACGACGACTGGGTGCGGGTCGACGCCTCGAAGAACAGGTTGATCTGGGTGCGTCCGCGCAAGGTCGAGCGCTTCTTCTCGACCTGGCGCGAGATCGTCACCGCCTCATCGGCGAGATCGAGCAAGGCCACGATCTCCTCGCGCGCGAGGTGCTCGACGCCGAGCAGATGACGCTGGGCGAAGACGGGCGGGGAGGGGGCGTTCATCGTTCCGGGCGTGGTTCCAAGCGCCATGCTTGCGCCAAAACGCGAGCTGCTGGCAAGCCTCAGGCAAACGCGAATAAACGCCAGCAGGATGCTATTAAGCGCTCGTAAGCGCTAGTAAAATAGCTGGCGTTTACTAGCGCTTATTTTTCCGAATCGAGCCTTTTCAAGGGGTTACAGCCGATCCAAATAAGAAAACTTCCTTTCCGTTGTCACACTGTGTTCAAAATGTCACCAACGGCTTCTGCTCTCCTTTTTCCTCGCCCCGCAAGCCCCGGACGACTGGGCCCTGATTCGATGAATGGTAAACATATAGCATATGATTTCTGAATTTGTCAAGAAAATGTCGACAGTCCCGATCCCTGCCGCAGCCGCAGCTCATTCGATGAAGCCCGCGGCTCAAAGCCGCGCCAGCGTGGCCGGGTCAGGAGCGCCGGCGAAATATTTGTCGAGGCAGCGCTGGAACACGGCTTCCTCCGGCGCGGCCTTCGCGAACAGCGTCATCGACGAGCGGAATTTCATCTCGTCGACCGGCCCGAAGATGGCGCGCGCTGTCGCGGCGGGCGCATCGAGCGCGAGCTTCGCGCAGGTCCGAAGCCGTTGACCGAGGACCGGATGGGCCAGATAGGCTTTCGCCTCGTCGAGCGAGGCGATCGCGAACCGGATCGACATGGCGCTCTGCCCGAGCCCTGCGATCTGGGGAAGGATGAACCACATCCAGTGGCTCTCTTTCCGTCCGGCCTCGAGCTCCCGGCGCGCCCGCTCGTAAGCGTGCGCCTGCGCCTCGACGAAGCGCTCGAGGTTAAAGGGATCCGCCATGCCGCGCCTGCGCCTGTCTCTTAAGCTCGCCTTCGGATAGCCGCCCTCGGGCAAGGCGCCGTTTGCCGTATTGATGCGATGAGCCTATCTTCAATACGTATGAAAACCCAAGCCTCCATGCTCCAGAGTCGGAACCGCCGCGTGGTCGAGTTGGCGGCGAAGCTGGCTGCGGACCGCCGAACCACCAAGACAGACGCGGTTCTCAGAGCGCGCGAAAATGAACTTGCCCGCGTTGAGGGCGGGAAGTCGCTCAAGGAGCGGTTGAAGCCGCTCCAGGAGCGTATCGCGGCGGTTCCGCGCACGGGCCTGAAGGCTGACAAGGACTTTTACGACGATCTCAGCGGCGACCCGTGATT
>DATNBG010000648.1:0-4352 GCA_035572075.1 Roseiarcus sp.
GACCTCCACGCCGACGCCGATTACCGCGCCCACCTGATCGGCGTGATGGCGAAACGCGCGGTGGCGGCGGCCGGCTAGATCGCCGGCCGAAACGCGCCGGTCGCGTCTTGGCGTGATGCGATGGGAAGCCGTCGTCGCGCCGGCCTCCCGGGCGCCATTTGCGATTCCGAATTGAGCCTTTTCAAGAGCTTGCGGCGCCATTTTCGACTCTCCGATCCTCTGCGGCTTTCTCTCCTTCGGTCTCGCCCCCGGAAGCCGCGCTTCGCGAAGCGGCTTCGAAAGGCCAGGCCGGGAACACATGAAAGCGAAAGGAATCGTTTCGCTGTGCGAAGCCGGCGGTTTCGCGCCCGCGGCGCAAGTCATTGAAATCATTGGGTGCGAAATCGGGGGATTTCGCGGGATCGTTTGTTCTCAAGAACTTGGCCATTTCGTTTCGCCTCGTTTGCGCCTGGGCCCAGGACGCCCAGGCGGAATCAGGAATCCAGGGTTCTCAGCTTCGACTATATAGAAGCATACGAGTGGTTTCCGGAATTGTCAAGATTTTGTCGATTCCTTCCCTGCCAGTCTACCGCGCGGCTTGCGCCAGGTGGCGCCGGTAGCGGGCCAGCACTCGCGCCCGGTAGATCGGGCGCATCGCCTCGTGGCGGAGGCGCTCGGCGAGCCCCATCGATTGGCGCTGGACCGTGCTGCCGCCTGACTTCAGCGAAACGTCGCGAACGGGCGAGGGCGAGGCGACCATGACCGTTTGCCCGGTGATCCACGGCATCTGCATCAGCGTGTCGACCGGCCGGTCGAAGGGCAGGGTGCGGTCGAGGAGGCGGCTGGCGGCTTCGGCCGAGACGATTTGCGCGATCGCCCGCAAGGGCGGGGAGTCGGGGCGGATCAGCGCAAGCGCGCCGCGGCGCGCTTGAACCTGGCCGCCCCGGATCGGCTGGGCCGGCATGAGCACATAATCCCACGCCCGCCGTTCGGCGGCGACGAAGTCGATCAGCACCGCGAACGAGGCGGCATCGATCTCGGCGTCGTCCTCAAAGACGAAAGCGAAGTCGAGCCTGTCGTCGACGATCCGCCGCCAGGCCAGGCGATGGCTCAGGAAAACCCCGACTTCGGTTCTGGTCAGTTCGAACGGATAGCGGGGCTCGAAACGGCGCGGCGCATAGGCCTCATCGACCTCCTGCTGCCTGAGGCAAGCGCCGTCCACCGCGCGCACGACCTCGCTCTCGACCGGAAGGCTGGCGCGAAGCGCCTGGACATTGGGTTTGCGCGAAACGGCGCGGTCGAGATGGAGAATGAAGGCCTTAGGCAGGGTCAAGGCTGGCTCACGGGGCGAAGACCTGCGATAAATGGCCGGCAAACGGGAAGCGCCCTCATACGCGCCGATCCGCGCCAAGTCATCTCGCCTGCCTTGCGACACAAGGGGAGGACAGGATGAAGATCACCATCAATGTCGACTGCACGCCTCTGGAGGCGCGTCAGTTCATGGGGCTGCCGGATGTCGAGCCGATGCAGAAGGCGGTGATGGCGGACATCGAAAAGCGGATGATGGCCGAGATCGAGCGCTATTCGCCGGAGTCGCTGTTCAAGGCCTGGCTGCCGATCGCCGGAATGAACGCCGAGTGGCTCCAGGAGTTTTTCAAGCGGGCGAGGCCCTGACGCGCAAAGCTGAGCGGTGGGTCGTTTCCGTCATGGCCGCGCTTGTCGCGGCCATCCACGAGAACACGGTCTTGTCAACACAAGGCGCTGACCAAACATCTCAATTGACAATGGCGTCGGAAATCGCAGCGGCGCCGCGTGGATGGCCGGCACAAGGCCGGCCATGACGCACTGGGGCGGAGTCGTGAGCAACACCATCGCTATGACGCTTCTTCCTTCAACCCGCCCTTCCGTCGGCGGCGCCGCTCCCTACATGAGGTCAAGCCGCGGGTCCGCGGCAATTTGATTGGGCTGGCTCGCGCAGCTTCCGAGGGCGCGGGCGTGAGCGCCGAAGGGGAAGACCATGAATTTGGAAAAATATACGGAGAGGGCGCGCGGGTTCGTGCAGGCCGCGCAGTCGCTCGCCTTGCGCGAGGGCCATCAGCAGTTCACGCCGGAGCACGTGCTGAAAGTGCTTCTGGACGACGAGGAGGGCCTGGCCTCGGGCCTGATCGACCGGGCGGGCGGGAATTCCCGCGAGGCGCTGAGACAGGTCGAGGCGGCGCTCGCCAAACTGCCCAAGGTCGGGGGCTCGGGAGCGGGGCAGCTTTACATGCTGCCGACCACGGCGCGGCTGTTCGACAATGCCGAGAAGATCGCCCAGAAGGCGGGCGATTCCTACGTGACCGTCGAGCGCCTGCTGCTCGCGGTGGCGATGGAGAAGGGGACGGAAGCGGCCAAGATCCTGGCCAACGCGGGCGTCTCCGCGCAGACCCTGAACTCCGCGATCAACGACCTCCGCAAGGGCCGCACCGCCGATTCGGCGAGCGCCGAGAACCAGTATGACGCGCTGAAGAAATACACCCGCGATCTCACCGAGGCGGCGCGCAACGGCAAGCTCGATCCGGTGATCGGCCGCGACGAGGAGATCCGCCGCACCATCCAGGTGCTGTCGCGCCGCACCAAGAACAACCCGGTGCTGATCGGCGAGCCCGGCGTCGGCAAGACGGCGATCGTCGAGGGGCTGGCTTTGCGCATCGTCAACGGCGACGTGCCGGAATCGATCCGCGACAAGAAGCTGCTCGCGCTCGACATGGGGTCGCTCATCGCCGGCGCGAAATATCGCGGCGAGTTCGAGGAGCGCCTGAAGGGCGTGCTCAACGAGGTCACCGCCGCCGCGGGCGACATCATCCTGTTCATCGACGAGATGCACACGCTGGTCGGCGCCGGCAAGGCGGAGGGGGCGATGGACGCCTCGAACCTCTTGAAGCCGGCGCTGGCGCGCGGCGAACTGCATTGCGTGGGCGCCACGACCCTCGACGAATATCGCAAGCACGTGGAGAAGGACGCGGCGCTGGCGCGGCGCTTCCAGCCGGTGTTCGTCTCCCAGCCGACGGTCGAGGACACGATTTCGATCCTGCGCGGCTTGAAAGAGAGGTACGAGGCCCATCATCAGGTGCGCATCACCGATCCGGCGATCATCGCGGCGGCCACCCTCTCCGACCGCTACATTGCCGACCGGTTCCTCCCCGACAAGGCGATCGACCTCATCGACGAGGCGGCGTCCCGCCAGCGGATGCAGGTCGACTCGAAGCCGGAGGAGCTGGATGAACTCGACCGGCGCATCATGCAGCTCAAGATCGAGCAGGAAGCCTTGAAGAAGGAGACCGACGCGGCTTCCAGGGATCGCCTGAAGAAGCTCGGGAGCGAGCTCGCGGAACTGCAAGAGAAGTCCGATTCGCTGACCGCGCGCTGGAAGGCTGAGAAGGATAAGCTGGGCGAGGCGGCGAAGCTCAAGGAGGCGCTGGACGCCGCGCGCAACTCGCTGGCGCAGGCGCAGCGCAAGGGCGACTATGCCGAAGCGGGCCGCCTCACCTATGGCACGATCCCCGATCTCGAAAAGAAGCTCAAGGACGCGGAGAGCCAGGGCGCCAGCGTGCTGGTCGACGAGGAGGTGACCGCCAATCACGTCGCCCAGGTGGTGTCGCGCTGGACCGGCGTTCCGGTCGACAAGATGCTGGAGGGCGAGCGCGAGAAGCTGCTCAAGATGGAGGAGGAGATCGCGCGCCGCGTGGTTGGCCAGCGCGAGGCGGTGGTCGCAGTCTCGACCGCGGTCCGGCGCGCGCGAGCGGGCCTGCAGGACCCGAACCGGCCGATCGGATCGTTCATGTTCTTGGGACCCACTGGCGTCGGCAAGACCGAGCTCACCAAGGCCTTGGCCGCCTTCCTGTTCGACGACGAGAGCGCGATGGTGCGCATCGACATGTCCGAGTACATGGAGAAGCACTCGGTCGCGCGGTTGATTGGCGCGCCTCCCGGCTATGTCGGCTACGAGGAAGGGGGCGCGCTCACCGAGGCGGTGAGGCGCAGGCCCTATCAGGTGGTGCTGTTCGACGAGATCGAGAAGGCGCATCCGGACGTGTTCAACGTGCTGTTGCAGGTTCTCGACGACGGGCGGCTCACCGATGGCCAGGGCCGGACGGTCGATTTCCGCAACGTGCTGATCGTCATGACCTCGAACCTCGGCTCCGAATATCTGGTCAACCTGCGCGAGGGCGAGGACACGAAAGCGGTCGAGAAGGAAGTGATGGGAGTGGTGCGCTCCCATTTCCGGCCCGAGTTTTTGAACCGGGTCGACGAGATCATCCTCTTCCACCGCTTGAGGCGCGAGGACATGGGGGAGATCGTCGACATCCAGCTCAAGCGCCTGAACCGGCTCT
>DATNBG010000649.1:0-4292 GCA_035572075.1 Roseiarcus sp.
CGTTCCAGTCCCCCGGAACCCACCATTGAATCGGATTTGACGTCTCTCTTTGTATTGTCATGACCCTCCAGCCTCCGATTGCGTAACCGCCCTCGATCTCTCCACTGACTATCGCCCCATCAGGCGGCGGCCTGACCCCGCGACCCCAGAACGGCCAAAAGGTCGGCCGAGGTCCCGACCCAGCCGAAGATGCCGCCCTGCGCCTTCACCATCTCCAGCGCCGATTTCTGAAACTCGGGGAAATAGGAGGCAACACAGTCTTCGAGCACCAGGCAGTCGTAGCCTCGGTCGTTGGCTTCGCGCACCGTGGTGGAGACGCAGACTTCCGTGGTGACGCCGCAGACGATGAGCTGCTTGACGCCGCGGCTCTTGAGGATGGCGTCGAGATCCGTCGCATAGAAAGCGCCTTTGCCCGGCTTGTCGATGACCGGCTCGCCCGGCGCGGGCTTGAGCTCGTCGACAATGTCGTGCCCGTGCTCTCCGCGCACGAGGATGCGGCCCATCGGGCCAGGATCGCCGATGCCGGCCGCGAGCCGGCCCCGCGCCTTCTTGCTCGGCGGCAAGTCGGCGAGATCGGGGCGATGGCCCTCACGGGTGTGGATGACCAGAAGGCCCGCCGCCCGGGCGGCCGCCAGAACGCGAATTGTCGGGGCTATCGCCTTGCGCAACAGGGACACGTCGTTGCCCAACGCCTCGCCGAACCCCCCCGGATCGACGAAGTCCCGCTGCATGTCGATGATCACGAGCGCCACGGTCGATGGCTGAAACTCGAACTCATAGGGTTCGGCGCGAACAGTGGCCATGGTCTCCTCACCCGGTTTCTTCGGTCGCCAGATAGCGGCGCCAGCTGGCGAGATCGGTGATGTCGCGGGCGCCCCGCACGGCATAAGCCTCGCAGAGGAAGCCTTTGACGGTCTCGCCGTCCTCGAGTTCGACGGCGCCGATGCCCAGAGGGGCGGGAATGGCCGCGACAAAACTGCCGAACTCGGAGATCGGCGTCTCCCAAACTTCCACCTCGATTTTCGCCCCGGGCTCCGCGCGCACCAGGCCTGGACGCGCGGGCGGGCCGCCGGGCAAGGCGAACAGCCGATAGCTCGCCGCGGTGCGTGCGCGCCGCTCGAGTCGCGCGCCGCGGTCGCTGAGCTGATGATTGAGCGGCAGGCCGGTCATGTGCGCCCCACAGACCGCGAGCCGCACGACGCCCGCATCGCCCCCGCCCGCCGCCGGACGGCTCGGGGGCAGAGGCTGGTCCATGGCCCCGAGCCGGGGGTTCTGCGCCCGATGCAACGCATCGGCGAGAGCGCACAGCGCCGCGTCGCTCCAGGCGGGAGCCGCCAGGGTCACGCCGAAGGGCAGCCCGTCCGCCTGCCGGCCGGCCGGCGCGGCGATCGCGGCGAGATCGAGCAGGTTCATGAAGTTCGTATAGTAACCGAGGTCGGAGTTCAGCTTGATCGGATCCGACAGCATTTCAGAGATGGTGTATTGACGTCCCGCCGTCGGCGTCACGAGAACATCGATCGACCGCCACACGGGCTCGACGATCCGCTGCAATTCCTTGAGCCGGTAATAGGCGGAGAAAGCGTCCGCGGCCCGCGGATGCGCGCCGCCGGCGATGATCTGGCGAGTGACAGGGTGCAGAGCTTCGGGCCGGCGGTCGATGAAGTCGCGGATCGCGACATAGCGCTCCGCGACCCAGGGCCCCTCGTAGAGCAGCCGCGCCGTTTCGAGGAACGGACCAAAATCGATCTCGACGAGTTGGCCGCCGAGGCGTTCAATCCGCCGCAACATCTCGCCGAAAAGCCGCTCGCCCTCCTTGCTGCCGAAAAATTCCAGTTGGCTCGGACGAGGCGCGCCGAACCGGGTCCCCTTCACGAGGCGCGGGCAGGGGCGGCCGAGCGCCGCGCTCTCACGGCGCGAGAACGGGTCCGCCGGGTCGAAGCCCTTCGCGACCGCAAGCACATCGCGCGCATCGTCAGCGGTGAGCGCGAAAATGGAGACGCAGTCGAGCGAGCGGCATGCGGGAACGACGCCCCGCGCGCTGAGCAGTCCGCGGGTCGGCTTGAGGCCGAATATATTGTTGAACGCCGCCGGGACGCGGCCCGATCCGGCGGTGTCGGTGCCCAGCGAGAAGGAGACCAGGCCCGCGGCGACGGCGACGGCCGACCCTGAACTCGAGCCGCCGGAGATATGCTTGGCCGAGAAGACGCTCGTCGGCGCGCCATAAGGCGAGCGCGTTCCGTTGAGCCCGGTCGCGAACTGGTCGAGGTTGGTCTTCCCGATGGGGATCGCGCCCGCGTCGATGAGCCGTTGAACGACCGGCGCCGAATCTCGCGCGACGTAAGCGAAATCGGGGCACCCGGCGGTCGTGGGATGGCCGGCGAGATCGATGTTGTCCTTGATGGCGAAGGGAACGCCGTAAAGGGGCTTGGCGGCCGGATCGCCCGCCTGCAGGCGTTGCGCATGGGCGACGAGATCGGCTCGCGGGAGCCGACGAATCCAGACGTGGTCGTCGCCTCTCGCCTCGATTCTGGTCAGAATTTCGTCAACAAGCCGCAGCGGCGTCAACGCGCCGGTCCGATAGCGGTCCGCGAGGCTCGCCAGATCCAAGCTGTCCCGGGTCGGGGAAGTCGGCCTGTCTCGCGACCCATCCGGAAGATCGTTCATGGCTCGCGGCGCGCCTCCATTTCGGCCTTGCGGTCCAGGTGCATTCGTTTTAGTATACATGATTGCATGCGCAACGCTACGGCAAAAATGCGGTTGTCTCCAACATTCGGAACTCTCGAACCGGCGCTTTCGCCCAGAGCTCGCGAATGCGCCGTCGCGCGCCTTCGGAGTCGCGGCCGGCCAAGCTCGCTCAGCGCCTACCGCGCCACAATTCGACGGTCGGCCCGCGCGGTGGGTCTCGAGGCCCACCGGGCCTTCTCGCGTTGCGGAGGCGCCCGATGCCGAGCCTGATCAAGACGATCCGCAATTTCTACCGAGATTCGGTGGCGCTGATGCAGCTCTCGGCGGCTCTCGGAAAGCTCCCCGGGGTCCGACAGGCGTCGGCGGTCATGGCGTCGGAAACAAATCTGGGCTTGTTGCGGGAGGCCGGGCTGCTTGCGGAAGAGGTTGACGCCGGCCCGAACGACCTCCTGATCGCTCTCGAGGGGGACGATCCGGCGGCTCTCGCGGCAGCCGAGGCTGAAGCCAAGCAAGCGCTCGAGCGCAAACCCGCCTCGACGCCCGGCGCTGGGCCGCGCGGCGAACCGCCGAGAAGCCTCGAGATGGGATTGGACGCGGCGCCGGGAGCCAATCTCGCGCTCATCTCCTGTCCAGGCGATTACGCCGCCGCCGAGGCCATGAAGGCGCTCCGCCTCGGTCTGCACGTGATGCTGTTCAGCGACAACGTGGCGGTCGAAGACGAAATCGCTTTGAAGCGCTACGCCCAGGCCCATGATTTGATGGTGATGGGCCCGGACTGCGGCACCGCGATTATCGGCGGAATCCCGCTGGGATTCGCCAACCTCGTGCGCCGCGGCGATATCGGAATTGTCGCCGCGTCCGGCACCGGCCTCCAGCAGGTCACATGTCTCGTCGACCGTTTGGGATGCGGGATCAGCCAGGCGATCGGAACGGGAGGACATGACTTGAGCCGCGATGTCGGCGGCGTCACCTTCCTGCAGGGGTTGAAGGCTCTGGCGGACGACCCCGAGACGCGCGTGATCGTCCTCATTTCGAAGCCTCCGGCGCCCGAGGTCGCCGCTCGCGTGATCGATGTCGCCGGCAAGACCGGGAAACCCGTGGTGGTCAATTTCCTCGGCGCCGAGCCAAAGTTCGCCACGGGCGCGAACCTGACGCCGGCGAAGACGCTTGAAGACGCAGCGCTTGCCGCCGCGGCGCTGTCGAAGGGTGAAGGGAAAGACCGCCTCGCGCTCGCCTCGCCGGCGTTCGAGCCTCCGGCCCTCGCGGCCGGGCAGTCTTTTATTCGCGGCCTCTATAGCGGCGGCACCTTTTGCTACGAGGCCAGCCTGCTGCTCGCCGAGACTCTGCCCGAGGTCTACTCCAATACGCCCGTCGGCGCCGCCAAGGCCCTGGACGATGTGTGGAAAAGTCGCGGCCATACGTTGATCGACCTCGGCGACGATGTGTTCACCCGCGGCCGCCCGCACCCGATGATCGATCATCGGCTTCGCAACGAGCGCATCGCCAAGGAGGCGCGCGACCCTGAGACCGCGGCGATTCTGCTTGATGTCGTCCTCGGCTACGGCGCACACGCCGATCCGGCGTCCGAGATTGCTCCGGTCGTGCGG
>DATNBG010000650.1:0-3131 GCA_035572075.1 Roseiarcus sp.
GATGGGAGCCGCCATCTCGACCCGCGCCTCGCAGCCGATCGCGCGGGCGAAATCCGATTCGCGCGTGAGCGGCCGGTCGATGCCAGGCGAGGATATCTCCAGCCGATAGGCCTGGCTCACAGGCTCATCGACGTCGAACACCGGCGACAGGGCTTGGCTTGCGCGCTCGCAATCCTCGATCGACATCGCCCCGTCGGGGCGCTCCGCCATAATCTGAACCGTCGCGGTCGAGCCTGAGGAAATCTTCGCCCGGACGAGCCGGTAGCCCAGATCGCGTAGCACTGGCGCGGCGATGCGGCCGACGCGCTCGGCCGCGCCCGAATCTTCGATCAGGCGCGCTTCGTCCAGCCCGTCTGCGGGCTCGGCGGCGTTCCGGGGCGTCCTTTCGACCATGGGACCCTGGCGGCAATAAAAAAGAGCGGGTCCGCGGAGGGCCCACTCTCAACTTGTCTCCCCTTTCGGAGAGCTATGAGATGTCGTTGACCGGCATATAGGGGAGCCGGGCCGCTGGCGCAAGGGCAAAACACGAGGACGCCGCGCTCCCACCACACCGCTTTCCCGCACGACCTCGTCCTGAGCCGGCGGCGTAGCCGCCGTGTCGAAGGGCGCTCCAGTAGACGCGCCTTCGGCGCTTCTTACACGGAAGTTCCCCGCGCTGAGGTGTCGAGCGGAACTTCCATGCGTAGCTTCCCCAGTGGCCAACTAGGATGAAGATGTAGACGCGCCGCGCCCTTCACGCGGTCGGCAGCTTGTAGTCCCTGAACGTCTCGCGCAATTTCAGCTTGTTGATCTTGCCAGTGGCGGTGTGGGGGATTTCCTTCACCACCTGCACATCGTCCGGCATCCACCATTTGGCGATGCGGGGTTTGAGAAAATCGAGGACCTCGCCTGTCTTGGGCGTATGTCCTTCCTTCGCCACGACGATCAGCAGCGGCCGTTCGTCCCATTTGGGGTGGGCGACGCCGATCACGGCGGCCTCGGCGACATCCGGGTGGCCGACAGCCAGATTCTCGATGTCGATCGACGAGATCCACTCGCCGCCGGACTTGATGACGTCCTTGGAGCGGTCGGTGATCTGCATGAAGCCGTCGGGGTCGATGGTGGCGACGTCGCCGGTGTCGAAGAAGCCGTTCTCGTCGAGAATCTCGCCGCCCTCGTCCTTGAAATAGCTCTTGACAACGCCGAAGCCCTTCACCTTCAGTCGGCCGAAGCGCTTGCCGTCCCAGGGCAGCTCCTTGTTCTCGTCGTCGACGATCTTCATTTCGACGCCGAACGGCGCCCAGCCCTGCTTGGCCTGAATGGTGAGCTTCTCATCGTGCGAAAGTCCCATCATGCTCGGCTTGATCGCCCCGGCCGAGCCGACCGGGCTCATTTCCGTCATCCCCCATGCGTGACGGACCGTGACGCCGTAATCGTCCTCGAAAGCCCGGATCATGTCAGGCGGGCAGGCCGAGCCGCCGATGCCGACGAACTTGAGCGTGGTCAGCCGCTTATTCTCCTTGCGCATATATTGCATGAGGCCGAGCCAGACTGTCGGCACGGCGGCGGTCATCGTCACCTTCTCGCTCTCGAGCAGGTCATAGACCGAGGCGCCGTCGAGGCGCGAGCCAGGCATCACCATGCGCGCGCCGCGCATCGGGCAGGAGAGCGCGAGACCCCACGAATTGGCGTGAAACATCGGCACGACCGGCAGCACGGAATCGTAAGCGGTCACCAGGAGGCACGCGGCGCTGCTCGACATCATCGAATGCAGGACGTTCGAGCGATGCGAATAGAGCACGCCCTTCGGATTGCCGGTGGTGCCGGAGGTGTAGCAAAGCCCGCAGGCCGTGCGCTCGTCGAATTCAGCCCAGGCGAAGTCGCTGTCGACCTCGCCGATCCAGTCCTCGTAGGCGATGGCGTTCCTGAGCTTCGTCGCGGGCATATGCGCGTGGTCGGTCAGCACGACGAAGCGCTCGACCGTCGGCAGGCGATCGGCCAACGCCTCCATGAGCGGAACAAAAGTGAGATCGATGAGCGCCATCCGGTCTTCGGCGTGATTGACGATCCAGACGATCTGGTCGGGAAACAAGCGCGGATTGACGGTGTGATAGACCCCGCCCATGCCGGCGATGCCGTACCAGCTTTCGAGATGCCGGAAGCCGTTCCAGGCCAGCGTCGCGACCCGGTCGCCGGGCCTGATCCCATCGCGATGGAGACGTTTGGCGACCTTGAGCGCCCGGTGGCGAATCTCGCGATAGTTGGTGTAGTGCATCGGCCCTTCGATCGTCCGCGAGGCGACTTCCTGGTCCGGAAACTGGATCGCCGCGAAGTCGATGATCTTGTGCATGAGCAGGGGCCAGTCCTGCATCCGACCGTGCATGCCTTACCTCCCGGTGCGGCGCCTCAACGCTTGATTGCGGCGCGCGGATTGTTCATCGGGTCCACATTGGCGCCCCCGGCGCCCCTTGGCAATGCGCGGAAAGTCGAGTTTCCCTAAGCCCGCTCATGGGTTTAGGCCGTCATGAAGCCCCCGACGTGAGGAAGGCGTCCGATGCCCGACCGGCAGAACCCCGATCGCTCGTCAAGAGTCTGGTTTCGTCTCGTCCGCCTCGAGGCGCGCATGCAGGCCGCGGTCGGCGAACGCCTGCGCCAAATCGGCGTTTCGATCCCGCAATGTGACGTGCTGACGACCTTGACCGAGCAGGAGGGCGTGAGCCAGCAGGAACTGGCCAAAAGGCTTTACGTCACCAAGGGCAACATCTCGGGCCTGATCGACCGGCTGGCCGAGGCGGGCCTGGTCGAGCGCCGCTCGACCGCCTCCGACCGCCGCCAGCGCGCCATCCACCTCACCGAGGCCGGCCGCGCGATGGCGGAAAAGGCGATCGCCGTTCAGCGCCGCTGGATCGCCGCGACCCTGGGCCGCATGGCCGAAGGAGACCTCGAGGCGCTGGAGACGCAGCTCATCGCACTGAGGGACATCGTGCGCGAAGCGGCCGCGCGGGAGCCGGCCGGTGCGGCGAAGGGCTGATCACCGGTCGAGCCCGCCCATCAGCATGTACTTGATCTCGACGAACTCCTCGACGCCGTGGCGCGAGCCCTCGCGGCCGATGCCCGATTCCTTCACGCCCCCGAACGGCGCAAGCTCGCTC
>DATNBG010000651.1:0-6273 GCA_035572075.1 Roseiarcus sp.
CTTCAGGAACAGCCTGCCCCGTTCGACCTTCACCGGATAAGTCGCAAGATCCACACAGGCCGGCGCGCCCTTCGCTTCGCCGGTGGTGAAGTCGAACCGGCCGTTATGCATCGGACATTCGATGATCGTGCCCTCGACATAGCCGTCGGCGAGAGCCGCTTGTTCGTGGGTGCAAATGCCGTCGGTGGCGAAGTAGCGGCCATCCGCCGTTCGATAGAGCGCATACTGCCGGCCTTCGTGCTCGAACGGCGCGACGTCCTCGGGCGGTATGCGGTCGGCGGGTCCAGCGTCGATCCAGCTTTCGCTCATTTGCCCATGATCCTCAATTCCTCCCCATCCCGCGCGAGCGGCCGCCGAGGGCCCCGGCCGCGCCGTCCCCGGCGGCTCGCGGTGCAAGTGGGGAACCTATCGGCAACCCGTCGGCTGCTCAACATCCAGGTCAGCAGGCATTTTTTTGGAATGATTATTCCACACTTGATTATTTTTGGAATGTTTGTTACACAAGTGACCGACGCCCGCCGGCCCCCGCAAGCCAATCTATGCTATCTGTTCGGGACGATTTGGCCGCGCGATCCGCGACGGCCCGAGCGCGCCATAGCGGCGCAAAACTGATGGGAGGAACCTGATGAACACTCTGAACAGAACGACAGCCGCCATCATCGCAGCCGGCGCCGTTGCTTGCTCGGCCGCGCTTGTCGCCGGCCGGGCCGACGCACAGGGCAAGCAGATGACGGTCGCCATGATCACCCATGCGCAGCCGGGCGACACCTTCTGGGACATCATCCGCAAGGGCGCCAACGCCGCCGCCAAGAAGGACAATATCAAGCTGATCTACCTCGCCGACCCGACGGCGACCAAGGAAGCGCAGCTCATCTCCAACGTCGTCGAGCAGCATGTCGACGGAATCGCGCTGACGCTCGCCTTCCCCGACGCCGAAGCATCGGCGGTGAAGGCGGCGCAGAAAGCCGGCATTCCGATCGTCGGCTTCAACGCCGGCGTCGACCAGTGGAAGAGCCAGGACCTCCTTGGCTATGCCGGACAGGACGAGACGGTGGCCGGCAAGGCGGTGGGCGAAAGGCTGAACAAGGAAGGCGCGAAGAACGTCGTCTGCCTCGACCAGCAGCAGGGCGCGGTGCAGCTTGAGGCGCGCTGCAACGGCATCAAGGACACTTTTAAGGGCAAGATGGAGGTGCTCTATGTGACCGGCTACGACATGCCGACGGTCAAGGCGCGGATGCAGGCCAAGCTGCAACAGGATCCCTCGATCGACTACGTCGTCACGCTCGGCGCCCCGTTCGCGCCGGTTGTGCTCGACGCCATCACGGCGGCGGGTTCGAAGGCCAAGGTCGGCACCTTCGACATGAGCCCGGTGGCGATCGACCTGATCGGGAAAGGCAAGATCCAGTGGGCGGTCGATCAGCAGCCCTATGTCGAGGGGTACGAGGCGGTCGACATGATCTGGCTCTACGTCACCAACGGGAACACCGTCGGCGGCGGCGGCCCGGTGCTGACCGGCCCCTTCTTCGTGACCAAGGACAACGCCGCCGCCATCGCCAAATACGCCAAGGCCGGCACGCGCTGAGTCGACGAGCGGCCGCCGCGGCGTGACGGCCGAGCAATGAAGCGACCGCCGGCCGGGCGCGTCCCGCGGCCGGCGGCCGGCGGAGCGAAAGTGGAGGAAGCTGGTGACCACGTCCAGTGAGCCGGTCAGCTTCGCGCAGCCGCGGCGGCAGGTTCAAACCCAGGCGCTGTGGCGGCGCATTCTGAAGCGGCCCGAGGCGGGCGCGCTCGGCGGCGCGATCCTTGTCTTCATTTTCTTCTGGGCGATCGCCCCTCCGTTCCGGCAGTTCGCCGCCTTCACCACGGTCCTCTATCAGTCCGCGACCATCGGCATCCCGGCGGTCGCCGTCGCGCTCCTGATGATCGGCGGGGAGTTTGACCTCTCCGCCGGCGTCGCGGTGACGACCTCCTCGCTCGCCGCCTCGATGTTCGCAACCCAGGTCGCGGGCAGTCTCTGGGCGGGCGTCGTCTTCGCGCTGTTCTTTTCGCTGGCGATCGGCGCGTTGAACGGCTGGCTCCTGATCCGGACCAAGCTGCACAGCTTCCTCGTGACCCTCGGCACCTTCCTGATGCTTCAGGGTCTCAACATCGCCATCACCAAGCTGATCACCGGCAATGTGGCGACCGAGGACATCAGCGGAATGGCGGGCTTCAACACGCTGAAGGCGATCTTCGCCGCCAATTTCATGATCGGCCACGCGCAGGTCAGCATCGCCATCGTCTACTGGCTGATCCTGGTCGCGATCGCGACCTGGGTGCTTCTGCGCACCAGGATCGGCAACTGGATTTTCGCCGTCGGCGGCCAGGGCGACAGCGCCCGCGCCGTGGGCGTCCCCGTGAACCGGGTGAAGATCGGGCTCTTCATGCTGGTCGGCTTCGGCTGCTGGTTTCTGGCGATGCACCTGCTCTTCGCCTACGACACGGTGCAGTCGGGCGCGGGCATCGGCAACGAACTCCTCTACATCGCGGCCGCGGTGGTGGGCGGCTGCTTGCTCACCGGCGGCTATGGCTCGGCCGTGGGCTCGGCGCTCGGCGCCTTCATCTTCGGCATGACCACCGAGGGCGTGATCTACGCCGACTGGGATCCGGACTGGTTCCAGTTCTTCGTCGGCGCGATGCTCCTGCTCGCCACGGTGGTCAACACCTGGATCCGCATGCGCGCGACCAAGGGGAAATAGATGGCCCGCCCGGAAACGCCGATCATTCAGTTCAAGAACATCGGCAAGAACTACGGCAACATCAACGCCCTCCGCGGCGTGAACCTGACGGTGCGCCAGGGCGAAGTCACTTGCATTCTAGGCGACAACGGCGCCGGCAAGTCGACGTTGATCTCGATCATCGCTGGACTGTTCCCGCATGACGAAGGCGAGTATCTGGTCGACGGCGAGCCCCGGCGCTTTTCGTCGCCGCGCGAGGCGCTCGACCTTGGCATCGCGGCTGTCTACCAGACGCTCGCCCTGGTTCCGCTTCTGCCGGTGTGGCGCAATTTCTTCCTTGGGTCGGAGCTGGTGAGGGGAAACGGCCCGTTCCGCCGGCTCGACATCGCCACGATGCTGGCGCAGACGAGGGACGAGCTGCACCGGATGGGGATCAATATCGAGAACCTCGAACAGCCGGTTGGCACGCTCTCCGGCGGCCAGCGCCAGGTGGTTGCGATCGCCCGCGCCGTCCACTTCGGCGCCCGCGTCCTGATTCTCGATGAGCCGACCGCCGCGCTCGGTGTGGCGCAGTCGGGTCTCGTGCTGCGCTATATCGCGCAAGCCGCGCGGGAGCAGGGCGTCGGCGTCATCTTCATCACCCACAACCCGCACCACGCCTATCTTGTCGGCGACCACTTCATGGTGCTGGCGCGCGGAGAGGTGGACCTCGACGCGCCTCGCGCCGAGCTCACGCTGGAAAATCTGATGTTCCATATGGCTGGCGGCAAAGGGCTCAGCACGCTCGAGCACGAACTCCACGGCGGAGGCGTGCCGGCGCCCGCGGCTTGACCGATGCGTCCGTCAGCGAGTTGCGAGACGGTGCGCGCGCCAATGATTGATGGCTCATCCGCCGTGTTTGTCTAACTTTTTCACCTTCGGCCTCGCAAATCATTAGGGCGCGCCAGTAGAATGTCGGTAAGCAGGCGTGGCCTCCATCCAGGTCACACACGACGACCCCGCCTGGGCGGTCAGGCGGGGCGGCGGGGCACGATGGCGAGCGGGGTGACGGTGTAGACTGGCTCGCCGCGCTGATTGAACGCGGTCCATTTGACCCGTGCGATCCCCTGCGGTTTCGTCCGCGACGGAATGAGCTCGACCACCTCGCCCTCCATATGGATCACGTCGCCGGGGCGGACGGGAGCGAGCCATCTGAGTTCGTCGACGCCGAGCCCCAGCAGAGGGTGCGGCCCAAACGGACGCGTCTCGACCAGCAACCGCATGGCGATCGCCGCGGTGTGCCAGCCGGACGCGGCGAGGCCTCTCAGCGCCGAGCGCTCCGCGGCCGTTTCATCGAGATGGTAGGGCTGGGGATCGAATTCCGACGCGAAACGCTTGATGTCCTCGCGCGTGACGAGCTTTTCCGGGCTCATGAAGCGCATACCGAGAACCAGGTCATCGAACCACTCGGCCATCGCCCGCCGTGATCACAAGGATTGCAACCGGTTCGTATAGGGCCGGCAAGAGCGGCGCAAGACGGCGTCTCGATAGCTCGCCATCGCCGCCATGGCGGAAAAAATTTTGTCCCGGCCGTTGAATTCCGGCCGGCGCGCCGGTCTTACCCATTAGCGCAATCAGCGCAGCCATTCAGGCGGAGACGGGATATGTCGACCTTGACGGGTAAGACGATGGTCGTGATCGGCGCCAGCCGAGGTGTGGGGGCGGCGGATCGTAGAAGCCGCGGCGCGCAATGGCGTGCACGTGCTCGCGGCGGCAAGACACGAGGCTTCGCTTCGGCAATTGGGCCAGGAGGTCCCCAGCGTCGAAGCGCTCGCGCTCGACGCCGCCGGGCAGGGCGCTCCGGCAAAGGTGTTTGACGTCCTTGAACCCGGCATCCTGGTTCTGGGCGCTGGCGCGGGTCCCCGGCCGCGCCGATACATGAGCTGAGCTGGCGGGAATTTGCGGTCAACTGGGAGAGCGACGTCAAAGTCGCTTTTCACTTCTGCAAGGCCGCGCTGGCGCGGTCTTTGCGGGCGGGCGCGTCGGTCGTTCTCGTTTCGAGCGGCGCGGCGATCGCGGGCTCGCCGATCTCGGGCGCGTTCTTTGCCTTGGCCTTGAAATCCTTGGGCGCCATTCGCCTGACGCCGACGGCGGCCAATGGGCAGCCGGCGTTCGCCATCTATGTCCGCGCCCGTGGCGAGCCGCGATGGGCCGCCCGCGCCCTTCAGGTCCTCGCGCTCGAGATAGCGAGATTTCCGCGCTGACCATGTTCGTGGGGCCCCTTGGCCCGAGCCTGTTTCCTGTCTTCGGACTTCCGCTCGTTCTCAAATACGCCGAATAGAAGTTGACAGCCGGTCGCGCGGCGTGGGCCTCGCGCTTCTTGTCGCATCGGACCACGGCTCACGCAGGATTCAAGCGCCCGAGGTCGCATCGAAGCGGGCGCGCCGCCGTCGCGTTCGGCGGTCCCTTTTGCATTTGCCGCGGGACGCCCGTTTTCTCGCACCTCCCTGTCGGTTAAAGTCAACCAAGCATGAGGGGGCGAGCTCGGCATGGATCGACGGCGCCAATTTGAGAGGCTGGGACGCGCGGCGCTGCGATGGGTCGCGGCTGCCTATGTCCTGGCGATGACGGGCTTCGCCTGTTCGGCCGGGTCGTCGCCGACCTTGACCGCGGTCAAGGCGCGTGGATCATTGGTATGTGGGGTCAACGAAGGGTTGCCCGGATTCTCGAACGTCGACGAACGCGGCGTCTGGACCGGATTTGACGTCGATTTCTGCCGCGCGATCGCGGCGGCGATATTTGCCAATCCGAAGAAGGTCAAGCTCGTGCCGCTGTCGGCGGACGCCCGATTTCAGGCGCTTGAGCAAGGTAAAATCGACGTGCTCGCGCGCAACTCCACCTGGACGATGGGGCGCGAGACCGAGTTCGGTCTGACCTTCGTCGGCGCCACCTATTACGACGGGCAGGGATTTATGGTCCCGCGCGCGCTCCGCATCAATTCGGCGCGCGAGCTCGACGGCGCCAAGGTCTGCGTCCAGAGCGGCACCACGACCATCGATAATCTGGCGGACTTCTTCACTAGCAACAGTATGGCGCTGCAGGAGGTCGTAACCTCATCGACCGACGAGTCGATCAAGGCCTACGACGCCGGCCTCTGCTCGGCCCTAACCAGCGACCTCTCCCAACTCTATGCGCTGCGCCTGCGCCTCGCCAAGCCGAGGGATCAGATGATTTTGCCGGATGTGATCTCGAAAGAGCCTCTGGGGCCCGTGGTGCGCGACAACGATCTGCAATGGATCAGCCTGGTGAAGTGGGTCTATTTCGCCATGGTTAACGCCGAGGAGCTGGGGGTCAGTTCGCGGACCATCGATCAGGCGCTGCGGTCACAGAAGCCTGAGGTCAAGCGGCTGGTCGGGACGAGTGGGGATTTTGGCGAACAGATCGGGCTGACGAACGCCTGGGCGGCCAACATCATCCGCTATGTCGGCAACTATGGCGAAGTCTTCGATCGCAACCTTGGCGCGAAAACTCCTCTCGCGATTCCGCGCGGTCTCAATCAATTGTGGAACGCCGGCGG